>JAUNXN010000150.1 GCA_030539795.1 Methanobrevibacter sp. | reverse complement strand
TGAACCAGATTTTAGCATGTTCCCTTTCGTTTTTGGAAGTTTCCATGAAAATATCGTGGATTTGAACATATCCTTCTTCTTTAGCCTTAGCTGCGAAGTATTGGTATTTAGTATGTGCTTGGGACTCACCAGCAAATGCTGCTTTTAAGTTTTCTTCAGTTTTTGTACCTTTTAAATCAGACATAATATACATCTCCAATAATATAAATTATATGTTTTATTAGTTAAAAAGTTTTTTAAAAAATTTGATAATTGTAAAAAAATAAGAAAAAAATAGATTATTAAAAATAACCTATTTAAGCAATATCGGAATATAACAATCCAGTAGCTCTGTTAGTGAAGAACATTAAGTACGGAGTTACAATAATGTTTAAAATAGACAATTGTGGAACTTGTTGGTAAACAGCAGATAATATTGCACCAATGATCAAAGCAATGATGAATACTAGAATAAGGGTTGCTATAACTTTTCCAACACCGATTCTTGTAATGTCCCTGAACGCTTCAGGAATGTTTAAGGCTTCACCTAAACTGTCTGTATTTGCCAATCTTGAATTTGCCATTACTTGAATGAATGAGAAAATGATAAATAGTATGGTGGCAACAAGAAGTGTGATTGAAACAGAGCCGACTAAACCGGACATTACGCTATCCGGAACCATTTCCAATACGGAATTTGCAACAACGGTACCGTTAGCGTTGAGTGCGGTCTGATTGATATACTGAGTTACACTTACTATATTTCCAGGCACATTGGTAATGAATGCCACAATAAGAGTGATTATTGCCGGAATTATAAAGTAGACGATAGCTACGATAACTGCCTTAATACCTCTGATGAGATCTGCTTTCCAGTCAAAATCAGGAGCCAAATCTTCAAAGTCAATACCTGTTTTAATAACGTCAATTTCATATCCAGATAGTATGAATCCAACTAATATTGCAATGATAAACAGAATAAATGATAATACTGCATATAATGCGCTGTTTTGAGCACCTATCCCTGAAAATATACCTCCTGCAAATATAATGCCCATTACAAAGGTAATTGCGATATATATTGCAAGCGCCTTTAGATTATTAGCTGGAAACATGAATGAATCTTTTATAATTTCTGTAATTTCCATAATTATACACCTTTAAAATAATACACTCATTTAGAGTGAATATTATTTTTAAGCACAATAATATATAAAAATTTAGTTAATTACAAAATTATTTGATAAAAAAATAGAAAAAAAGAAAAAAAGAAGTTTATTTATGCAGATGCATACAATAAACCTATTCCTCTATAATAGAACAATGTAAAGAATCCACCTAAGATAATTGTTGCAATAAGTACTCCGATAAATGGAATAATTGCGAGTAAACCTACAATAAAGGATATTATTAGAAGAATAATTACAGCAACTATTACATATAGGATGATATTTAAAAATCCGATTCTTTTAGCATCTTCAATTACTGCACCAAAGTTGAAAGCAGCACCTAACTCACCTGAATCAGCAAATCTTGATACTGCAACAGTTTCAAATATTGCAAATATGATAAATACAATAAATGACACTATCACGCCAATGCCTATTCCAGCACCGGCATGATTAAGGCCAGCGCCAACAAAGCTGGTTAAACCGCCGAAAATAAAAGCAATGATCAAAGGAATAATGAAGTAGACAATTCCAATAATAATTACTTTGATTCCGTCAACAAGATTTGCAACAGGGTCGACATCCGGAATTGCACTTGAATTTTGAATAGCGTTCTTGATTACATTAACACTGTATCCTGAAAGGATAAGTGCAAAAATTAAACTGATTAATACTAAAATCAAAGATATGACTGCGTTGCCATCTCCATTTGGATAAACAATACTGTTTAATCCTGCAAGCACTGCTAAAACACCAACAATTAAAAATTTGGTAATGTCTGAAAATGGATATTTAACGGCATCTGTTATTATTTCACCTAAACTCATTTTTTTCACCTATTAATTTTTATTTTAAAAAAACACTCCATTTAAGTGTCATATATACTATAAAATTAATACTATTTAAATTTAAGGATAATACTACAAAAAAAAGAAAAGAAAATGTGATGAACAAATCTATTCATCAACACCGAAGGATTTTTTAAGCAAGTCTGCGTTGACAAATCCTTCTTTGTACATCTTACCTGTTGTCAAATCATTGATTACTACTTCAGCAGGAGCAAACATTCCTTTGTCAATTTGGTAGAAATCAAATCCTGCATCTTTGAATACATCAAAGAATGGTTTACCATATCCGTCAGCTGCAGAAGATGGTAATTGAGCAGCTACACTAGCAATGTCGTCGCCTTCTTCAGATTCAACATAGTAGTAAGTTCTTCCGCCGAACAATACTGCATCGTTGGTTTTACCCATAGCCTTAAGTCCATCTGGGTCAACAGGTGCGATTGGTGCAATACCTGCAGCATGTTTAACTTTGGTAACATCAAATTTAATAAATTCTAACATTTTGTAGGTTCCGTTTTCAACAACCCTTCCGGCAATTTGGATGGATCCGACAAGGGAAGATGTAGGAGCTACAAGTAAGTATACATTTTTAACGTCAACATCACATTCATCTGCAATATATTGAGCAACTTCTTCGCCAGGCAATACATCAGCTTCTAAAGTTAAAATAGCCAAATCAGCATCTTTGTCTTCATATCCAATTTCTTCATAAGTTTCTGCTGGTTTTAATGCAATTGCTCTTGCAGGACCAGAACCTAATGCAAAGAAATCTCCTACAGATACGGACCAACCTGCCTTTTGGGAACCTAAGGTTGAAATGGAAGGTGAGTCAGTTTTAATCTTTACTGAAGGAAGTGCGAATTTTTCAGATAAATCTCCAGGAATTGAAATTCCAA
>JAUNXN010000044.1 GCA_030539795.1 Methanobrevibacter sp. | reverse complement strand
CTGCCGGACTTGAACCAGCAACATTTGGATCTACAGTCCAACGCTCTGCCAAATTGAGCTAAGGCGGGAAAATGGGTCCGCCCGGATTTGAACCGGAGTCTCAGGCTCCCAAAGCCCAAAGGATCGACCAAGCTACCCTACGGACCCACACACAATAAGCATGTAGATAACATACTAATAATAATATTATTATACATCTATATAAATGTTACTATAATATCAACAATATTCTAAAAAAATCATTTTAAAACTATAAATTAAAAGCCCCGGACGGGAATTGAACCCGCGACCACGAGATTACAAGTCTCGCGCTCTACCAGACTGAGCCACCGAGGCATATGTTAATATTGTAGAACAAATTAACTTATGTTAAAAGTAACTTAAATACTTTACTATAAACCATGAAATTTGTATCAAATATTATAAATAACATAAATTTACAATTAATAATCATGATAAATAATGAAACTGAATTACTGGAAAATATTGATGAAACTTTAAAGAGCATAAAGGAAAAGAATGCTTTAACCCACTGTATAACAAATTCCGTGACCATTAACGATTGTGCTAATGCAGTCCTTGCAATAGGCGGATCACCATTCATGGCAGAAGATGCGGAAGAACTTGAAGAAGTCGTAACCATAGCAGACGTGCTTGTAATAAATATTGGAAAATTAAGCAAAGAACAGATTGAAGCTATGGAAATAAGCTGTGAAACCGCCGATAAAACTAACACTCCAATTATTTTGGATCCTGTGGGAGTTGGGGTGACTGAACTTAGAAATAAGACAACCGTAAATCTTATAAAAAATCACAATATAACCGCAATTAGAGGAAATATAAGTGAAATAAAAGCAATTGCTAAACTATTTGGTGTTTTAGATGAAACCAACACTGCCAAAGGCGTTGATGTTAATGCAGATGATGTGATTACTGAAGAAAATCTAAAAGCAAACGGAGATTTAATCTGCGAATTGGCATCCAAATTAGATACAGTCATATTGGCAAGCGGCCCAATCGATATTTTAACAGACGGCGAAACTACAATCGCTATCGATAATGGAGATGACATGATGCCATTAATCACAGGCAGCGGATGCATGCTGTCATCCATTGTTGGAAGCTGCATTGGCGGTTCAAACCCATTAGAAGGAAGCCTTGTTGCAATTTTAGCAATGAACCTTGCCGGAGAAAAAGCAAGGGCGAAAGTTGAAGAAAAAGACGAAGGAACCGGCTCATTTAGAGCTTATCTAATCGATTACCTTTATAAAACCAATAGTAAAAGTTTAATTAACGAATCAAACATTAAGATACTATGAAAAATATAGATTTATCCCTATACCTCGTCACTGACAAAAGCGACGATGTGGAAAAATTCCTGAATACGATTGAAGAAGCGATTAAGGGTGGAGTAACAGTAGTGCAAATCAGAGAAAAAACTGCTGAAACTCTCGACTTTTATAATTTGGCACTGCAAGTTAAAGAAATAACTACAAAATATAATGTTCCACTGATTATCAACGATAGGGTTGACGTTGCGCTAGCCATAGATGCTGATGGAGTTCATGTTGGCCAATCCGATATGCCCTGTGACGTTACCCGAAAACTAATTGGCGAAGATAAAATATTGGGCGTATCCGCAGCCACAATCGATGAAGCTAGAAAAGCCGAAGAAGATGGTGCCGATTATATCGGAACTGGGGCTGTATTTCCAACAGCGACCAAAGACGATGCTCCTTCAATTACAAAACAGGACTTGAAGGATGTTGTTGATTCAATCAGCATTCCTGTTGTTGCTATCGGAGGCATCACTTTAGAAAATGCTTCCCAATTAAAGGATACTGGAATTGCCGGACTATCCGTTGTAAGCGCAATAATGAGTGCTGAAAATCCTAAAAAAGCATCACAAGACCTATTAAATATATTTAATAGCTAATTTTATTTAAAAAAAAGAGATAAAAGTAAAAAAATTTTATTTTTTACTATTTTTTAAAGCTTCTACTGCAGCTAGCTTTTTACCGGCCAGCATGCTTATGCAGGCTCCACCACCACTACTTAAATGGCTCATTTGATCTTCCAATCCAAGTCCAGCAGTAGCAGCTGCAATATGGCCCCCACCTATTAATGAGAATCCTTCAGATGTAGCCATTGCATTAATTAAATCCTCCGTACCCATTGAGAATTTCGGGTCTTCAAATACGCCTGCAGGACCATTTGCAAAAATGTATTTGGCATCTCTGATTTCTTTTGCATAAAAATCAATGGTTTTTACTCCTATGTCAAAAATAGCCTCATTTGGAATTTCGCCAACGTCAATATCCACTCTTTGACCATCAATTTCACAGGCAACATCAATAGGATATTTTACCTTATCACCGAATCTTTCTATTAAATCCTTGGATTTTTCAACCATATCCTCATAGCCTCTGCTTGCGATGAAATCCTTGTTGACCTGACCAATGTCAGCACCGGATGCCCATAGGACAATGTTTCCTACGATACCAGTAGTCAAAATGGAATCGGCAGTTCCATTGCTCAATACATTTTCCATTACATCGATTGAATCCTCAGGTTTCATTCCGCCCAATAAAAATACGCACGGATGCTCCACATTATCAAGAGCATTCTGAATAACTGTCAATTCCTTTTCCATTACTCGACCTGCAGCAGAAGGGGTGTTAACTGTAAAGCCAACCAATGAAGCCTGTGACCTGTGAGCTGCTGCAAATGCATCATTGACGAAATAGTCAATCAATGGAGTCAAATGCCTTACAAGCAATGTTTTGGATTGCTCTAAAGGAGTTCTTGAAAGAGATTCTTCTGAGAAAAAACGTGCATTTTCAAGCAAAAGAATTTCATGAGGTTTTAAATCTTTAATAGCTTCTTTTGCAGCGTTTGAAAATAAAGAATCAATGTATTTCACTCTTAAATTTAAAATGTCTGAAAGAGCGTCAGCATGTTGGGCTAGAGTTGTGAAGTCCTTTTTACCGGGACGGCTTTGATGAGCAAGAAGTACAACCTTAGCGCCCTTATTGGACAATTCCTTAATTGTTTGGGCATGCAATTTTAATCTTGTATCATCCAAGATAATGCCTGAACTAGGGTCTACTGGCGCGTTTATATCCACTCTAACAAGTACAGTTTTGTTTTCAATATCAAAATCATCAATAGTATTAAATTCAGCCATTTTCTCACTCTATAATTTACTTACCAAATCAAGCAAAGCATCTTTTGGGCTTTCTGCCTTAATGATTCCTGATGCCAACAATACTCCATCAGCACCTAAATCCATAGCTGCTTTCATATCATCACCAGTTGTGATTCCTGCACCACATAAAACCTTTATCTTCTTATTTATAGATTTTACCTCTTTAACAGTATCTTCAACAACTTCAGGTTGAGCCTGAGATACTGGAATTCCTGTACCAATAAGTTCAGGAGGTTCAACAGCAACAGCAACAGGGTCAAGTGCCGCTACCGCTTTTGAGGTCTCAATATTGTTAGTGCAAACACAAGATTCAATTTCATTATCCTTACATAATTTTATTACTTCCGCAATATCAGCCAGTTTCATCCTTTGTTCGGAATGGTTGATTAAGGTCCCGCTGATTCCCGCTTCAATCAATGTATCAATCAGATTGGAGCCTGTGTGTCCGCCAGGAGCAATCGGATCTATGTGTTGGGCAAAAATAGGAAGTGAGGTTTCATCACTTATTCTATAGATATCTGCTGCCTGAGGAGCTGCAACCATTGTAATTCCAGACTCGCTGGCAGCACTTTCCAAGTCATGTGCAAGTTTTAAAGCATTTAAACCACTTGATTCCAAATAAGTTTTATAATTTAATATCACAATTGGTGTGTCCATAATAATCCCACAGTAACCGTTAATAATATTATATATGGCAAACATTATTAAATAAATTTTTGATTAGAAATCCTCTTTTGGGCCAATTCAATATATTCCTTTTTAATGTCATATCCTATGAAATTGCGATTATTTTGAATTGCCGCAATGGCCGTTGTTCCGCTGCCGATGAACGGGTCCAAAACAACATCCCCCTCATAGCTATAAAGATTTATAAGCCTGTGTGGCAGTTCAACAGGAAATGGAGCTGGATGACCTATTTTTTTAGCGTTGACGGCCGGAAATGTCCAAACGCTTTTTGTCCATTGAATGAAGTCGTCATGTTTGATGGTATCTCTTTTTTCCTGAGCCTTATTTTTTGAATAGGATTCCTTTGAAAAAATTAGTATGTATTCATGGTAATCCCTCAGCACAGGATTTGAAGCGGACATCCAACTTCCCCATGCGCAAGATCCTCCTGCACTAGTTGATTTATCCCAAATGATTTCTCCACGCATTAAAAAGCCTAAATCCAACATGATTTCAATTACCATTGCATGAAGCGGGATGTAAGGCTTCCTTCCAATGTTTGCTATGTTGATGCATGCTCTGCCGCCGGTGACCAATTTTTTATAGGCTTCTCTGAAAACAGAAGTCAATAATTCAAGATATTCATCTAAGGACAAGTCATCATCATATTCCTTTCCGACATTATAGGGCGGAGATGTAATCATCAGATGAACGCTGCTGTCGGGAATTTCATCCATATTTTCACTGGATTTGCAGTACAGCTTATTCAAATCCTTCTTATCGATTTCAACTTCCTTAAATTCCATGTCTTTTGGAATCTTAAAATTTTCATACAATTTGGAACTGTAAAACTTTTTTGAGCTGTGAGACTCCCGCAAAACAGAACCGAATGATGTAGTTTTAGTTTTTCTTACCACTTCAAGACCTCTTTATAAGATTTAAAAATGCCAATCCCTTATTTTCATAAGTGCTTTCCTTATTGGCCACTTCAACATACTTTCCCAAATCCTTCAGATTTTCCATTCCTGAAAAGAAGTTCAAATTCTGATTAAATAGACAATTCAAATGCTTTTTTAACTCGGATGTATTATCCAGTCTGATGAACCCGCCTTTCGGAGTTGTCTTTCGAGTATTGCCGTGATTTAAGGGAAAAGGATTCAATGACCAGAATCCCTGAATAATGCCTGCACTTTTTAAGTAATCCGCCTTCTTGCAAAACCCATTTGACAATGGGGCGTTGCCCAAGACAATTATTGGTATTTTTGAAGATTGCCTATTGAAAACCCTTATATCTATACATTTGCCAATGGCTTTCAGTATTGAATCAGACCTTGTGAAACTCGGCTTTCCCTGATGAGTTCTGTAATCGCCAATTTCAGTTAGTTTATCTGAATTTATATCGTATTGCCAATTCCACACAATAGACATCTTAACTTCAAATATTATTTTTACTTCATCTGGCTTTAAAATTTTTTTATCCTCAGTTGAAATGACAATGTCGGCAGGCGACCTTGACGTGATTCCGAGAGACGGAATCTTGGCCTGTTTGACAACAAATAACTCTTCATCATCTATTAGTGAATCGAATAGGTTACGAACCCAATTTTCAGTGTATTTTCCAATCAAAGAGTTTCTGGACTGCAGTGTTGACTTTCGACCTCGATATCCTTTCGGCCAATACGCAAAATATTTGCCATCTTCGCCCTTGTAGAACAATTGAGATGGAAATGCCAAATTTTTTGATTTGATGAAAAATAATTTTTCTTGATTTTTATTCCATAATCTCATAGTAACTACTATAAAAATTAAACATATTAAAGATTTAGTTTTATAAATTACAATATTGTTCAATATTTATAAGATTGTTTTTGACTTGTAAAAATGTATATATTAGCAATGCTAAAAATAAAACTGATTTTATGTCATTCAATAAAAGCCAAATTGAAAAATTAGAAAAAAGCGGATATAGATTTGTCGGCACCCACGGGCATGCTGCCGTTAAAACATGCCATTGGACCCGTCAAAGCATAGCAGATAAGGGAGTTTGCTATAAGGAAAAATTCTATGGCATCCAATCCCATAGATGTCTGCAGATGTCTCCTGCAGTTCCAAATTGCCAGCAGGAATGTGAATTCTGTTGGAGAGATTTGACTTACACACAAACAAACTGGGAAGATGAGGAGTATGACGATCCCAAAACAATAGTGGATGGAGCCATCAAAGCACAAAATAACTTATTGTGTGGCTTTTATGGAAATGACAAAGCCAATAAAAAGAAATTAGAAGAAATCAAAAACCCGAATAATGCCGCAATTTCACTTGCGGGAGAACCTACGCTTTATCCTAAAATCGATGAGCTAATAGGAGAATTCAACCGCAGGGACTTTACAACATTTGTGGTAAGTAATGGGCAATGCGTTGACAGGTTGAGAAATCTGGAAAACGACCCTTACCAACTATACCTTTCCTTGGATGCACCTAACGAGAAAATATTCAATGAAGTGTGCAGACCAAGAATAAATGATGCTTGGAGCAATTTAAACGAATCACTCGAAACATTAGCTAGTTTTGACTCACGCACATGCATACGAAATACCTGCGTTCGAGGAAGAAATATGGAACAGCCTGAAGAGTATGCAAAATTAATAAAAAAAGCAGACCCCGATTTTGTGGAAGTCAAAGCATATATGTGCGTTGGCTCATCAAGAGAACGTCTGACATTGGACAATATGCCCTCATTTGATGAGGTTAAGGAATTTGCAAAAAAAATTGGTGATGAGTGCGGTAAAGAGTTAGTCAATGAATCTGAAATCAGTCGTGTTGTTCTGCTCGAATAGCAATTCTTTTACCGATTTCAAATGCACTTTCTAAATCTTTTGGAAATTGTGTTTTGCGAATGTGCCTTCTCTCTTTTTCATCGAAAGAATCTGAAACATATCTTGAATAGTCTTTAAACTGATAGGTTTCATAGACATAGAGATGTTCCGGCTTGGTAAACATTCTCTCCAAATCCATTTCAAAACGGTCATGAAGGTCATGATAGCCAATTTGATATGAAATCTCTTCTGACGCATTCATAGTGTAAATGTAAGCTAGCGGCATCTTTTTATGCTCAACCGTTTCAGTTTTGCTGTATGCAACAAATGGAAATACGAATCTTTCCAAAAAGCATCTCATATTTCCAGTTACATCACTAAGGTAAATTGGTGAGCCTAATATAATACCATCAGCCTGCACAATTTCATCCAGAATAGGTTTTAAGTCATCTTTTTGAACACATCTGCCATAATGTTTCCCATCTTTTATTTTGCATGCAAAACAACTCTTGCAGCCATGGAAAGGAAAATCATACAGGTTTATCCTTTCTGTTTCAGCATCAGGGAAAACTGATTTAACACCTTCTAAAGCCTTATCCAAAAGCTGCGCAGTATTGCATTTTGGTCTTGGAGATCCATTGATGGCAAAAAATTTCATTTACTTATCTTCTGCTTTCAATTCGCTGCAAAGGTCAACCGCCTTTCTAGCTGCCTTTTCCATGGAAGTCTCATATGGAATTCCAGCTTCCTCCAAGATTCTTTGGCCTTCTTTTTCATTGGTACCTGTTAATCTGATAACGATAGGAACATCACGTTCAGCCTTTTCTAAAGCTTTGATTACACCGCGAGCAACGTCATCCGCTTTAGTGATACCGCCTAAAACATTTAAGAATACCACTTTAACACGGTCATAGTTTAAAACAATGCTTAAAGCTTGGTTAATGATTTGTTCTGAAGCACCACCACCAATATCCAAGAAAGTAGCCGGTTCTCCACCATTAAGCTTAATCATGTCCATTGCGGTTAAAGTCAATCCAGCACCGTTACCAATGACAGCAATATCCCCATCCAATTGAACGAAGTCCACTGCTTTTTTCTTATAGTGCATTCTTCTAACCAAGTCCTCATGCCTGTATAATGAATCGTTTTCAACAACCAATTTAGCATCAGCGGCAATGAGGCCATCAGGTGTTAAAACTAAAGGGTTAATCTCAGCAGTATCGGCATCATATTTTGTAAATACATTATACAATTTCCAGATTATGTCTCCCATAGGAGAAATCAATTCGGAAGGAACTTCCATTTTGCGTGCAACTTCACGTGCTTCATATGGTAAAAATTCAAGCAAAGGATTCGGATAGTATTTTATAATCTTTTCAGGGTTTGTTTTAGCCAAGTTTTCAATTTCAACCCCACCTTCCTTACTTGCTAAAATTACAGGCCTTCTTGCACCCCTATCAACTGAAACGGTTACGAAAAATTCATGCAAAATTTCGGCTTTTTCTTCAATTAACAAATGGTTTACTTTTTCGCCCTTAATTTCCATTTCTAAAATTTCACTGGCGACTTTTAAAGCTTCCCCAGGGTTATTTGCAAATTTGACACCGCCTGCTTTACCTCTACCACCGGTTAAAACTTGAGCTTTAACCACTACAGGAACGTTCATCTCTGAAGAAATAGCCATAGCCTCTTCAGGATAATTTGCAACATGCCCTTCTAAAAGTGGAATGCCTTCCTTTTGAAAAATTTGTTTTGCTACACTTTCAAAAAATCTCATTATAACACCTATTCCGCTAGAGCATATCCTGCTTCAAAAGCGCTAATATTCTTCTCTTCGGTTCCTGCAGGAACACTGGCTTCAATAGCCTTAATAGCTGCTTCTTTGGATATGACTCCAGTAATTTTTGTAATTGCTCCAACCATAACAATGTTTGCTACAATCTTAAGACCAATTTCGTCTGTAGCTGTTTTGGTAGCCGGAGCTTCATAAACTTTAATATTGTGCTCTTCAATATAATCCTTAACATCTTCAACATCAGTTGTTCCAGGATCAACAATTAAAGTTCCATTATCTTTTAAATCCACAATATATTTAATTAGAGCTTCATTAGACATTGCAACTAAAATATCCGGACTTTGAACTTTTGGATAATCAACTTTTGTATCGCTGATAACAACTTCACATTTGGAAGCTCCACCACGAGCTTCAGGACCATAAGATTGAGTTTGAACAGCTTCTTTACCGTCAAAAAGACTTGCAGACTTACCTAAGATGATACCTGCAAGAATAATTCCTTGACCTCCAAATCCACAAATTCTAATTTCAGTTCTCATTTTATCCACCTATAAGTCTGTCTCATATGCAGAATTGATAAGAGTTTTCTTACCAAATTTCTCTACACTAACCTTGTCAACATTTTCTGTGAATTCATCTCTTTGGGTGTTTGCAAATTCACCCACAACAATTTTACCTTCCAATTCTTTTGGTCTCATCCTATCTGCAGCGGATTTGAATACTGTATTTGCTTTCATGACTGCGGCCATTGCAGTAGGAGTTTTAAGTTTGTTTTTACGACCAAAGTAAGTTGGGCATTGAGTTGCAACTTCTATAAATGAAAATCCTGGGTTTTTTAACCCATCCTTAATGGAAGTTACTAAATTTTCAATTTGAACAGTAGTCCATCTTGCAGAATAGGTTGCGCCTGCAGCTGCAACAAGCTCTGCTAATTTGAATGGAGCATCCCTATTACCATATGGTGCAGTTGTTCCGAAACTTCCTTTAGGAGATGTAGGGCTGATTTGTCCACCAGTCATACCATAAATATTATTATTGATACAGATAACTGTTAAGTTAATGTTTCTTCTAGCTGCATGAATTAAGTGATTTCCACCAATGGAAGCTGCATCACCGTCACCGGTAAATACAACAACATCCAAATCCTTATTGGCTGTTTTCAAACCGGTTGCAAAGCTTAATGCTCTTCCGTGAGTTGTGTGTAGTGAATCGCAATTCAAATATCCAGGAATTCTTGAAGAACAACCGATTCCGGAAACCATTGCAATATTATCAAAATCCATTTCTGCCTTTTCCATAGCCGCTAAAAATGCATTGATGATAGCTCCATTTCCACAGCCCGGACAGAAAATATGAGGCAATCTGTCTTCTCTTAAATAAGGGAGAAATCTATTTTGTTTTCCTTCAGACATTTTAGTTTCCTCCTATTTCGTCAATTTTTTCTAAGATTTCATCAGGAGTTGGCAATAATCCTCCAATGACGCCTAACAAATGAACGTTCTTATCCTTAACAACACGGTCAACTTCATAATACATTTGACCCAAATTCATTTCTACAACAAGGACATCACTGGCGTTTGCTGTTAATTCTTTAATTTGTTCAACAGGGAAAGGCCATGGAGTATCAATCTTAATATAACCCACTTTTTTATCAGTTTTGTTTACTGCTTCAACAACAGACCTGACAGGTCCACCGTATGAAACGATTACGATATCTGCATCTTCACAGTTTTCACTTCTTACAGAGCAGATCTTATCCCTGTTATTTAAAACTTTATCACAAATTCTTTGAACGAGTTTATCATGGGTTTCAGGAGTATTGGTGTCAGGATAACCTCTTTCATCGTGAGTCAATCCTGTTACGTGAATATTGAATCCGTCACCGAATGCAGGCATTGGAGTTGTGCCATTTTCAATATTTTCAAACGGCAAGTAATCATCACTTTTTTCAGGCCTTTTTCTAGCGACTATTTCAATATCATCATCTACAATAATCTTTTCTCTCATGTGCCCGATAACTTCATCAGCCATAACAAAAACAGGAACCCTGTATTGTTCGGCTAAATTAAATGCTTTAATTGTAAAATCGAAAAATTCTTGAACGCTTGATGGAGACAATGCAATCGGCTCGTAATCTCCGTGTGAACCCCAACGGGCTTGCATCATATCACCTTGTGCAGCCATAGTTGGCTGAGCTGTTGAAGGGGAACCTCTTTGAACATCAACAATAACGATTGGAGTTTCACTCATAAATGCATATCCTATATTTTCCTGCATGAGAGATATGCCCGGCCCGGATGTTGCTGTCATTGATTTAGCTCCACCCCATGAAGCGCCAATAATAGCGCCTGCAGAAGCAATTTCATCTTCCATCTGAACAAATGAACCTCCTACTTTTGGCAAATCACGGGCTAAAGTTTCTGCAACCTCTGTAGATGGAGTAATAGGATAACCTGCAAAGAACCTGCATCCGGCAGCTATTGCTCCTTTAGCACATGCTTCATTTCCTTGAATAAAAAATTCTTCAGCCATTTTTAACACCTACTTTTTCCCCTTTGTGAAATTAGGATTAAAGTTTAACTCATTGTCATCTTTCATCCACCAGTTTTCAGGCAAGTCTACTGTAATTGCCTGATCAGGACATGCAATCTCACAGGTACCACATTTAGTACAACGGTCTTCAAATTTAACAAATGGTAACTGCACTCCTTTTTTATTAACTTCAGGAGATATTGCATATACATTTTTATAACACATAAATAAACAAAGATGACATCCTTTACACAAATTTTCATCAATAATAATCAATTTTAAATCTCCTAACAATTCTATGATAAATAAATCTAGAATGTAT
>JAUNXN010000043.1 GCA_030539795.1 Methanobrevibacter sp. | reverse complement strand
TGGGTGCATTCTTAGCTAAAGGTGACTTCGGTGGAGCTATTGGTGCTGTAACCGACGAAGCTTTAGACGCATTCTCAGTATGTGGTACTCCTGATGAGTTCATCCCTAAAATTGAAGGCTTAGCTGAAATGGGTGTAACTCAATACGTAGCAGGATCCCCTGTTGGTAAAAACGTAGAAGAATCCATTAAATTATTAGGAGACGTAATTGCAAGTTTCTAAACTTGCTTACTTCTTTTCTTTTTTTTATTTTTTCAATAATTTTATACACAACTTATTAACATACTATTTTTCAACAACAATTTTAATTATAAAAAAGTCCTAATAATATAATATTACATTTATTATATTGCAGGTATTATGATGGAAATCGAAAATTTAACAAAAGAGATTAGGCAAAGGGCTTTTGAGCGAAAAGATCCAAAAACACCCGAGCAAGTGGGAGCAAGCTGGTATAATGATGATTTGACATATGAAGGTGTTGCAAAAACCTTATTCATAATATTACCAACACCAGGCTGTTCATGGGCACTTGGAGATAGTGGTGGATGCACAATGTGCAGTTATGTTTCAGATTGCACCCTAGAACCGATTGACAGTGAAACCATATTAAGAATATTTAATGAACACCTATCCAGACACCCAATAGCTGAAGAAGAAAAAATTTCTGTAAAACTATTTGCATCAGGAAGTTTCCTAAATCCATATGAACTTCCAAAAGATGCCCGTGATGAAATACTGCAAACCTTAATGAACTTGGGAAATGTTACAGAAATCATTGTCGAGTCCAGACCGGAATATGTTAAAGAGGAATATCTGGATGAAATATTCGATATAATTGGAGACACATTATTTGAGGTGAGCATAGGTCTTGAAACATCAAATGATTATACTCGTCTTAAAAAAATCAACAAAGGTTTTACACGTGATGAATTTGAAAATGCTGTTAAATTAATGCAGAATTTGAAAGAAACCAAAGGATATAATCTAAAATCAAAAGCATATATCTTTGTAAAACCTATTCTTGTATCTGAAGCTCAAGCAATAACTGAAGCAATTGAAACCGCTCATTACTGCAACTCAATTGGAGTCAATAGACTTTCATTCTGTCCTGCCACCATTCATGGAGGAACAGTAATCGAAAGATTCTGGAGAAAAGGTGCTTACCAGCCGCCATGGATCTGGTCATGTATTGAAATTATAAATACCGTTCGTGATGAAATAGATTTGCCTGCGCTGCTTGACACATCTGGATTTGGGTCTAGACGTGGTCCATATAACTGTAAAAAATGTAATAAAGATTTAAAGCATATGATAATAGCTAACAATTTAACTCAAAGCAAAATAGAATATGATTGTGAGTGTAAAAATGAATGGTTAGCTGAAATTAACAATTCAGATATGAATAGCTCAACTGTTGAGATCAAACATATCCCATTATATTAATATAATTTAAGAAATTAATTAATAGTAGGAGGAAATTATGAAAACTAAATTTGTTAGTTTACTGGCTATACTTCTCGGATTAATAATTATAATATTTCCAATAATGGGAGTTATTGGAGTTAGTTCCTTAATTGGATTATCAGTATTATTAATGTCTATTTATTTACTTGTTATTGGAGTAACAATAATAGATTATAATACTAGCGGTGCAATACTGGACTTGATTTTAGGAATTGTGCTGTTATTATTAAGTATATGTTTAATATTCAATCCAGCGCTACTTGGATTCTTAACTGAAATTTCACTTTATCTTGCAGGAATAATGTTAATCATTGTTGCGGTTGCTTCATTGATTAACAACCGCAATTCAAGATATGGTTTTTATATTGGAATAGCTGGAATTGTACTTGGTTTATTATACATAATAATCGGAACTTACCTCTCAAACCCAATTATTCTTGGTACATTAATCGGAATATGGTTAGTTGTAAGCGGTATATTGAAATTAATGGATAGATAATCTATCCCCATTTCTTTTTTTTGGTGTTGAAGTTGATTGGAATTAGTGCAGATTTTGACCCGGTTCACAAAGGTCATGAACAATTAATAAAAGAAGCAAGAAAAATAGCTGACAGTGAAAATAAAAAAGTAGTTGTCTATTTAAACAAAGGTTTTAGTGCTAATCATGCCCCTTTTTTTGTTAATTTTGAAGCTAGGCGTGAAATGGCTTTGGCTTTGGGTGCTGATGAAGTAAGGTCTTTCGAAGGTCTGCATCATAGGCTAGTCTTATCATATAGCGTTCCAATCAGACTTAAACAAATGATTGATGATGGAGTGACTGACTACATTACTTCAGCAAGCATCTCTTTAGATGAAATCAAATCAAAAGCCCAGAAATTCATTGCTGAAGGCAATTTTGTTGGAATGCCTAAAAGCTATACCAATAGAAATGAAATCCGATGGTATGCAATTAATGAGTTTTTAGGTTCCAAAGTCAAATATCATGTTGTTAAGGAATTCGATAAAGACAAATACTCAGGAAGATTAATTAGACAATCCATTATTGATAATGGCATGGCCATCACAAAAGATGTTGAAAAGCGACTTCCTAAAACAACCGTCGAGATTCTTCAAAGAGAAATTGATGCCGGCAGAGTTCCAGGAGATAGGAACTGGGCAGATATCTACAAAAGAATGAATACATATTCTAGAGGAAATCTTGAAAAAATAGCTTATCTCAATGGAAACACTATAAACGAGATTATTAAAAGAAGAGTTTACAGAGACCCCGAATCAATATGGGCTGTTTTTAGAAGATCTGATTATGGGCCTGTGATGACTAGGCTGGCCATTAGCGCTATAGAGATGGAAGTTACAAAAAAAGAAGTAATGAACTTGATGAAAAGCTATGAAGCGCAAGGAGTCATACCTGATAATCAAAAAGTTCAAAGAGTCATTGACAGGGCATGGTATGTGGCAAGCGAAGGCGAAAAAGGAATCAGCGCACGTGAAGCCAATGACACATTCAGAAGCCAAAATATTGAAGTTAATGCTCCCTTAAGTCTTGAAGCAGGTTTAAATTTAACCAAATTTGAAACCAAAATTACAGAAGAAGGTCTGAAAACAGACCTCTATGTCGATAAGAATGGAAAGATTTCCGTTCAATTCAAAAGCAAAGGCAAAAAGATTAAGACAAACTTAAGGCTTCCAGCCGTTGAAGTTACATATCTCAGATATATTATGGATTCCCATTTCATTCCTGTCGAAGGAAGCATTAAAAAAGCAAAAAAAGGATTTAAAGTTAAAGTGGTTATCGGTTGAGTTTTTCGAGTGCTGCTTTAACCATAATCAACTCGTTTTTATCAAAATAATTTATAATCTCTTCAAGTTCTTCCGATTTTCTTTTTGAAGCAGATAGCGTATTATTTATTCTTGAAAGGGATTTGTCTTTAAATTCCTCTCCTTCAGTCAATGCCATAATTTCAAAAAATTCATTTTCCAAACCATGGCTTTCAGCAAGCTCAAAAGATTCTATCAATAGCGCGGATAATGTTTTTGTATAACAGCTCCTGATTAACTTTAAGATAGCTACATCGCCAATTTTATCGCTAATCTTTTTAGTTTCAATAAACTCATTTAAAAATAGTAATTCATTAGCCATTTCACCTGAAACATATATGGAGGGATTTTCAGAATCGATTTTACCGATAATGGCTCCATCAACCAAATTATTAACATGCCGACTTATTTCCAAAGTGGTATCTGGAGAAATATTATTCAAATCCAAATAGATTCCTTCAGCATATTTTCCATACTCTTTTGCTACATTTAAAGCGTTTTTTGGAGAGTTAGCTGAAATCAGAATATCCGATTTTTTTGCAACGGATTTGAATGTGTCCAAAATTTCAATGTCGCACTGTTTAATATTTTCAATTGTTTTATCTGACCTGCCTTCCAGGGAAGTGACAAAACTAATGTCATCTGACCTTATCAAATTTAAAAGATTTTTTGAAACTTTCCCAAAGCCTATAAAACCAATTATCATAATTTCACTTAATTATTTTTTAAAAAGAAGCATATCATGCAAATTCACACCAATATCTCTGGAAATGGTATTGCATTTTGCACATAATAAGAAATAAATCTCTTTATCTGACAGGTCTATTTCTGTCAAACCTTCATAATTGCCCATTCCTTTTGAGATAATGAATCTGTGATTATTGAAGATTTCCCTGAATTCATCCGAAATCTTGCTGTCAACATAACCTACGGTTCCTGCACCGATTTCAACAATTTCGCCGAATTCATCAAGCCCCGCATCAAGAGCTTCCTTCATACAGGCATCATTCAAGATAGGTTCTGATTTAACGGCAATTGTAATTTCCAACCCATATTCCTTGATTTTTGATAAGAGCAACTTATCGAAGACTATCTCACCGGTATTATCCACCAAATATAAAACTTTATCATTGCATTTAAGTGACTTTTCAAACTCATCAATATCTTTAATGGTCAACTCCTTTTCAAGAGATTTTTTTATTACACTTTCAATATCATCATCCAGTGTAAAGGCTCCAAAATCAAGAATATTACCAATAATCGCTATCTTTACATGATTTTCCAGACTGTCATCGTCATCCAGTATTTTTTTAACGTCCGGCAAATATTTTAAGGCAATTTCATTTCCTTCAATTTTCTCTTTAAAATAGGGATCTCTGCAGCCTGTCTTTTCCTTGATGAGATTATGCATTGTTGAACCGGTACTGTTTGAATTGGTTCCCTTTTTAAAGTTTTCACTGAGATAATTGAAAATATCGCCCATAATCTCCATTTTAAGCATTTCATCATCAGTGGATAAATCAAGAGCCTCTCTAGCTTGTCTTAAAAAGCAAGGCCCACATTCATAACTAATCTTCAAAATTAACCCCCATAGATTATTTGAACTAATTGAATTTCATCATCATCCTGAATTACTGTGTCTTCAATAACCAGTTCCCCATTTTGTTTTGACACCATAGTTTGAGCAGATAGTGACAATTCATCAAGCAAATCTTTGATTGTGTAATTGTCATTGGGGATTTCTCTTATTTCTTCTGAATTTTTTATTTTTAATAAAAATGACATAGTATCATACTCCTAATTCTTCTAAAAATGAACATGCTTTACATAGCTCATTAGCTGAGGGTTCACCGCATTTCACGCATCTTCCATGAGAATAGTCCTTTTTAAATTCCTTCTTCAATACTTCTTTAACTTTATCATATCCTCTTAATGTGGAATACTTTATTGTAGGGTGCTTTTCTGCAAGCTGATTGATGACTTCTGAAACTTCACCCCTAAAGGACTGCATTGCATATGGGCAACTGTCAAAATGAACTTCAAGGTCTTTTGCAACAACATATAATCCAATTTCGCGTTCCGGAATTTCACGCAATGGTTTTATTTTAACAGTGAATTCTTTTGCCTTTGATTCTGTTTTGGCTCCTAATTTGGTTAAATTATCAGTATTTCCTTCAAGATAATTCATCATTATTGCCTGAACTTCATCATCCAGATTATGGCCTGTGGCGATTTTGGTTGCACCCATCTCCCGCGCCGCTCTGTTGATTATTGTTCTTCTAAATACTCCGCAATAAGTGCATGAACCCTTATGGTTTTCCTTTTGCATGATTTCATCCAATGTGATGCCAAACTCATCCTTTAAAGAAACCACCTTATGTTCAATTCCCAATCTTTCGGCATGCCTGATTGCAATATCAACACCCTCCTGGCGGTAATTGGCAATTCCTTCATCTACAGTTACCGCACATATGTCAATAACATTCATTTCACGAAAGGTATTTAATATTTCGAGTGTTGTTACACTATCCTTACCGCCTGAAAGCGCTACCAGGACCTTATCTCCCTTATCCAATAACTTTTCTTTCCTAACCGTTTTAATAACTTTCTTTTCAATTGATTCAATGAAACAATCCTTGCACAAAAACTGGCCGGATTGCTCTTTTTTAATAATGACTTTTGGATTACCACATTTACTGCACTGCATAAAAATTACCTACATCTGTTCTACAAAGTGTGCTAATTGATTTAACGTATTCACTTCAAAAACCTGTGCTCCAGCTTCCTCATACAATGAAACACAGCTATCTACAATATCCCATTTAATCCTTTCTTCAGGGTTTAATATAATTACCTTTTTAGCTTCTCTTGCCATCTCTTCAACAAGTTCCACGCTTGCAGGAATTCCCTTTACTTTCGGCCCTGCCCAATCTCGACAATCCGATAGAATAATTATATAAGATTTATTGTTGATTTTGGCTTGATCCATGAACGCCTTAAATGAAGAGTACATGTCAGAAGTTCCGTGAACCATCATGTGCCTGACTCTCATGTCCCTTACTTTGACAAATGCATCTATGAGATATTCCTCTTTTAAGGCTTGTGTGGTCTCAATAACTTTATTGTCAAATTCAAATGTTCGGGATTTTTTAAAGGCTGTTTGTGCTGAAAACATCAGCATGAAAAACCAGCTGCTTATCCATTCACAAGACCCGCTGATGTCATTCAAGAACAGGTGTTCGTTCTTATGAGGTCTCGGCTTTGCTTTTACAAGTTCCAATGGAACTCCACCATATTTCAGATTTGCCCTAATAGTTCTTCTCATGTCTATTTTATTTGAGTGAGTTTGTATTTTTCTTCTTGAACGTTTATTTGCAATTCTCTTACCCAATCTTTGGCAGATTTCAAGCATTCTTGGGTCGAATCTATTTAACTTAGTCAAATCTTTATTCATCAGCTCCCCATCTCTTTCTAGCCTTTTGGCTTCATCCAAAAGAGGCTGGCCTGAAAGCATTTTTAACTCCTTGTTGGTCATCTTTTCCTTTCTGATTTTCTGACCCATAGTGTTCTGCTTTTTAATGATATACTTGTTGGATTTTGGACCTGACTTGTATGCAGTACCTTTGTTTACCTGTTTTCGTATCTGCTGTTCAGGAGTATGATCCTTGAAGATTCCATCAAAAACCTTATTGAATTTAGGGATATCATACTTATCCTTAACATAAACTGCCATCAGGGCAGTTTTCAGCAGGTTTCTATCTTCCTCACCCAAATCCATGTAAATTCTCACTGCGGATTGTGTGCTTCTGATACTTACAGGCAATCCCTTTTCCCTTAGTTGAGCGGACAGGGTTGCTATCTTATTAATCATTTTATCTTTTGTTGAAAATATCTTTAATAACTCTTTTCTTATCGCTTTCAGTCTTAATAGCTACGCCGATACTGCTTTCCAAGGATTCATCAAGATTTCTAGTTCCAAGATTGGTGACTGATCTTACCCAATCGACAGTACCTCTGACAGACGGTTTTTTCATCAGATTGAGATTACGTATGTCATGAACCAATTTGACAACAGCGGAAACAGTTTCATCATCCGCTTCAGGTATTTTGGATTTGACAATCTCGATTTCACGTTCAATGGTAGGATAAGGAATATATAAAAACAAGCATCTGTCTTTAGTCTCATCAAGCAAAGACCTTTGTGAATTTGAAGTTAGGATTACAATTAAATCGTTCATCAATTGGAAGGTTCCCAAATCATTGATGGTTATCTCCTGTTCACCCAATGCCTGAAGCAGGAAACTTTCCACTTCTTCATCAGCCTTATCTATTTCATCTATCAACAAAACTGAAGCCTTTTCATTTAAAAAAGCATTGAGCAAAGGCCTTCTTATGAAAAACTCTTCGTCAAATATTTTATCTTCCCTATTGGAATCCTGTTTGGCCGCTTCCAGGTGAAGCAATTGTTTTTGATAGTTCCATTCGCCAACGATCTGTTCAAATGTGATTCCTTCGTAACATTGAATTCTAAAAAAGTCCCTATCGAAAGCTTCTGCAACCACCTTTGCCAACTCTGTCTTTCCAACACCCGGAGGCCCTTCAATAAGCATTGGCCTTCCAAGTAGGAATGATAAGTATAAAGTTGTTGAAATCTCATTATTGGAAACGTAATTGGCTTTCAAAAGACTTTTGTCAATATCTTTAATAGAAATATTTTCAACTTGCAATTTCCAAACCTTCATTAAAATTTATTATTGAAATAAGATTTAATCTAAATTTATTTAAATGTTATGTAACTATATAAGTATAAAGCAATATAAATAAATATTAATTCATAAGGAGGTTAAACATGGAAAGAGAAAATGCTATCATAATTGCATTAATAATTCTTATTTTAGGAGCTGCCGCCGTGGCTTTTATAGTAACTCAAAGTGGATATACATTCAATAAGGTTGAAAGTGAAAATCTCACAACAAACATTACAAACGCTACAAATGTTACAAATGCAACCCCTACCGAAACTATCGATATTGCAACCGGAGAATCTACAAGTTCCGATTACAGTTCCGGATCATCTTCTTACAGTGGAAGCAGCGGATACAGCAGTAGCGGATACAGTAGCAGTAGTAGCAGTTCCAGTAGTGACAGTTCTCAAAGCTCAGACAGTTCATCATCCTCAAGCAGTGATTCAAGTTCTTCACAATCCTCAGACAGTTCTTCATCAAGTTCATCTGAATCATCCAGTCAAGCTGGACAAAGTGAGGAAACTTACGACTTATCCGACCTTGAGTAGATTCATTTTTTAAATTCATCAGGATTTTTGAATAATTCAAAATCCTGAACATATTCTTTTCCAGTAATCATTGCGATTTCTGCCTTTTGAAGTTCAGAGCCTAAATAGGCTGCATGTTCCATTCTTGTAACTAGTTCTTTTGTAATAATTTCTTCATAGATTTCTTGAGCGGAATTGCCTACAATGACAATGTCAGCTTTATTTTTCCTGAAGTGTGTGGCGGTAATCCTGCTGTCCTGAACTGTGGTTCCATACTCAACATTGATTTTAAAACTGCCTGCCTTATCCCTTATGAATTTCATAGGCTTTTCACGTTGGACTTGAGGAATGCCATCCAGTTCGTTTAGGATGATGTCATTTCTTTTATGTTTGTCCTTGAATGCAACAAGGTTAATGCCCAAATCCTTTGGAATGGATTTTCTATGCTTTGCAAGAAACATCATTTTGGAAGCGGTGGCTAACTCATAGACACTGCCTCTTGTTTTTCCACTTTCCTCAGGAGTGAACAAAATGCTTACACCAAGTTCCATGCCTATACCGGCTAATAGAACATTGACACCTCCAGAATCGGCATCCATTAACTCCGTTACATTACCTACACCGAAAAACATTGGTGCCGGATTGGTTTTATGGAATTCATGGCATGCGATAATTGATTCAACAATGCTTGAGCTGTTTACAGGATCTAAAATTAAATCTGCAACATATCTTAAACCTTCAGTATCCTTAATTAACTGATGCATTGATTCAACTCTTTCTGCTGGAGATTTTGGGGATTTTCCCTGTGAAAAATTTGTAGGAAGCAAAACAGCAGGAATATCCTTTTCTTTTAATACCTCTTGAACTTCAGAATTATTACCCAAATCCAGGCTTAAAACAAAATCGATTCCATGTTCGGCGGCCACTTTGATTTCTTTAGCGTTTAATGTATCAATACTTAATGGCCTATCTCCAACGATTGGACGTAATGTTTCTATTAATTCTGGTATCTTATCCGAGAAATCCTCACCGGCGGCCATTCCAATATCAATCATGTCCGCTCCGGAATCGACAAAATATTGGCATTTGTTAATCAAGGCCTCTTTTGATAAGAATGGTGCATTGGCAATTTCGGACAACACCCTCATTGGAAAATCTTCGCCAACCGGAAGATTTCTAATCAAAATGTTGTTTGGTTTTTTGAGAAGTTTTTCAATGTTTTCCTTATCGTTTTCAAATTTTTCAATGAATTTGAATGCCTCTTTTCGTTTTTCCTCTTCAATCAGCTTATCTGCAGGCTTGTCCTCTGACAGGTCAACGCTTCCTATTAAATTTAAAACCATTGCAAGGTCCGCCCCATCAGTTGAACCCTTGAATGTCGGAATTCCAAGCTCTTTTGTAATTTCCTTTGTTCCTTTTTTGATTAATCCCGGAACCAAAATCATATCAATCTCATTTAACTGATCTGAAAAACAGGTTTTTACTTCTTTAATAATTTGTCTGGGGGTTAGGAATGCGGCAACTTGAGTATTATCTGCAATATGCACTATAATATCCTCTTTTGATTTTGAAACGACATCCTTAATTAAAGGATATGCCAACTCCCCCGTTATGATTAAAACTTTCATGGTAACCTCTCAACCAATTCTCACATATATATTAATTATTATTAACTATTAATATTATCTTTTAAAAAGTAATAATTTCATAACACGCCTTATTTTTTAAAAACAACTTAAAAATGTATAGAAAAAGAATAGAACTATTAAAAAGAGTTATAAAAAAATTAACAAAAAATAAATGATAAAGACAAGATAATTTAATGATTTTTATTCAAAAACAAAAAAATTAACATAAAATTTATATATTTTGGAATTTATAATGATTATACATGATAAATATATGGAGGAAAAATTAATGATTGAAATTCGTTTTCATGGAAGAGGCGGACAAGGTGCTGTAACAGCTGCTGAAATTCTAGCAAAAGCAGCATTCAAAGACGGCAAATATTCCCAGGCTTTTCCATTTTTTGGAGTTGAACGTAGAGGGGCTCCGGTAATGGCTTTCACAAGAATTGACGACAAGCCAATCGACATTAGATACCAAATCTATAATCCTGACTATGTGCTAGTATTAGACGATGGATTATTAAATGTAGTAGATGTATTTTCAGGAATTAAAGACAATACTGAAGTGATTATAAACACCGAAACCTTTGAAGGCAGCGGCGAACATGAAGTGCACAGTATTGATGCGACTGGAATTGCATTAGATATGTTAGGCAGAAACATTGTAAATACTATTATTTTAGGATATTTTGCTAAGAAGACCCAAGCTGTAAGTATTGACTCACTTCTTGAAGTGATAAAGGAAACTTTCCCTGGAAAAGTTGGAGAGCTAAATGTAGAAGCTACTAAAAAAGCTTACGAGATGGGATAGAGGGTGATTATGATGGTAAGTATAGGATGTGTAATTAAAAACCCTGGTAATAGTAGAAATAATAAAACTGGAAGCTGGAGAACATTCAAACCAATCTTAGACAAAGAAAAATGTATTGATTGTGATAACTGTATTTTGTTCTGTCCAGACGGCAGTGTAAATAAACAACATGATATTGATTACGATTACTGTAAAGGATGCGGAATTTGTGCAAACGAATGTCCTTCCGATGCAATCGAAATGGTAAAAGAATAAAGAGAGTGATTAAATGGTAAAAGAAGTAATGACCTCAAACAAAGCAGTTGCAGAAGCTGTAAGACTAGCTAAACCGCAAGTTATTCCTGTTTATCCAATTACTCCGCAAACTACAATTTCAGAATACTTGGCACAATATGTAGCTGATGAAAAAATTGATGCGAAATATGTTAAAGTAGAATCAGAACACAGTGCAATAAGTGCTGCTGTTGGAGCTA
>JAUNXN010000149.1 GCA_030539795.1 Methanobrevibacter sp. | reverse complement strand
TCAATTACAACATTTCCGGAAACATTATATGATTCCTTCAAAAGGGAAATCACATTATCAATTGAACTTTTACGAGATACTCCCTTAAATTCCTGAATTTCACGAACAAGATTTTTAAAATCCAAAGATTACACATCCTACTTAATCAATATAACTAATTTTGTATTTGCAATTAATATTATTTATTATTTCAACGATTTTGTCCCTGACTTCATCGATATTTTGATAATCATAAGATTCCTGCTCATCATTGAAGATTCTCTTTTTAATATCTTTACCGACGATGTCATCAAAACCACTTTCAACTTCAAAAATGATAGAATCCTTAACCTTAAATCCATCTTCAACAACCTTATCCAAATCACCGTCAGTTATTCCAATTATAGGTATATCAAATCTGTAAAGAATGTCTGAAGATATCAAAGTAGTGTCATCGCCAACAGTTATCACGACGCTGGAATCCCTAAACCTATAGACGTCCTCACCGGCATGGTCCAAAAATGTGATTTTAAATTCATTGGGCTTATCGGATGAAATAACTCTCGGCGTTACTTTGGCCTTTCTTAAAAGACCTGTCTTAATGATGGCGGAGTCAAGGTCAACTTCCCCCAGCTTCTCAAGGCCATGCTCCTTAAGTTCGCCGCCGATAATGTCAACAATATGATTGTCTTTAGCTATCAAGGTTAATTTATCAGAATTCGTTTTGCCTATGACAACACTGTTAACCATTATATTTTCGCCGGGACTTACACCATGAACAATCCTTTGGTTGAAGCCGGGATTGTCCTGTTTGATATGATTATCATAAACCTCCTGCGGTGTCACAACAGCCAAATTCAATTCATGAGACAATTCCCCAACAATATCCAAATCATTATTCCAGGCTATGATGCTGCCATCATCTTCGCCGGGCCTTTCAATTTGGATTACGGGAGTGCTGTTGTCAGTTATCTTATCAACATAGTGATTATAAACCTTATAGCCAAACACCTGGCCGGTTACGTCAGATTTGCCGTAATTAAGTAAAAAGATCACATCCACATTTTCATCATGAAATATTTTTAGGGAATCGCTTGGAACCAGTTTTTTTGAGATGTCTATGACATTCTCCAGGCTAGCATCTATAACTGCAGTTCTGCCCATGGTTCCGCCGAGCCTTGCTTTAACTTCACCATAATCCTTAAGCAACTCTATCAATTTTAAGGCATACCCCGAATCGATGATATTCGGACCATGAACCACAATACCGATCCTCATTTGTTCACCTTAATTCTTTTCTTAAATATTTTTGACCCGCAAATCTCACAGTCATCAAAAGGATAATCCTCATCAAACTCCTTTTTGCATCCTTCACAAACCTTCTTCCAATTGTAAATTCCTTTGATTCCTTCAGTTATGATGCCTGAATATGGAATATTCATTATTTTCAATGTATTCTGAATAGTATAATCATCACTGATGACCTTAACATTCTTACCCTGTTTAGAAAACATGTAAGCCAGGGCAATTAATTTTGTGTCCGGTTGGGATAATCTTAAAATATCACCGGATTCAGATATTATATTATTGACACAACTTACATACTCCGATGATACATCTTGTATAACCAGCAAGCCTTCATCAATCGCCATGTCAAAAACTAATCGTGATTCAAAATCTTTAATCTCGGCAGTAATTTCAGGAACGGTGTAATTATTATTCGAATTCAATTTGAATCCATTAATAAAAGCAGATGCATCTAATACATAATAAATTTCCATAATCATAATTTAATTTTATAAATTAATAAATTTTTAGCATTTTAATTAATGTCATTTGGGTAACATTTAGAACGAGTTATGGAAAACTTCGGATAATGTTTGGTAGAAGTTCGGTAAAGCTTTGGAATGAGTATTGGAAGATTCTGGTAAAGTTTTGGAAAAATCTATTTAAATTCTGATGGAAAAATCTGATAATACAAAAATTCATTTAAATTTTTAAAATTTAATGAATGAAAAAAATTGGAGGAAAATGAAAATGAATTTTCAAAACGAGATTAATAATGATATTAAGTTTCTTGCAAAGTCAGAAATTCGGCTAAAAATACTAAGTGAATTGTACGATAGCCCAGATAATGTACGCGGAATCGTAAAAAGAACAAACATCACCTATAGTTCCGTATCAAGCAACATTTCCAAATTAGAGCAGAATGACCATGTTGAAAAGATTGACAATAAATACTACATCAACCCAATGAGCGAAATATATTTTAAAACCCTGATGGACTTTAAAAATAGCGTTGATTTGATAACAGACTACAATGACTTTTGGGATAACCACAATTTAAATCAGTTGAGCCTGGATTGCATAAAAAATATTACTGATTTAAAAGATTCGCAGCTAATTGAAACCACACCCCTTGACATCTATAAGACACACAACACCATTAAAAGTCAATTATTGGAATCAAGCTCAATTAAGGCCATTTTTCCATACCTTCACCCCGAATATCCTCTGTTAATTGAACACATACTGAAAAACAACGGATCTGTTGAACTGCTAATTCCAAGAAGCATTTACAAAGCAATCATGTCAAGAATCAGTGATAAAATAAGAAAAAATGCTTCCAAAAGGGGAAAACTAATTGCCTATCCGATAAAAGATGACTTGAAAATATATCTGACAATCTGTGATGAATCAATGAGTTTGGGACTATTTAAAGATGATGGGAGTTTCGACCAGAACAGAATATTGATTTGCGACAGTGAAAAGTCACAAAAATGGGCTGAAACTTTATTTGAAAATATAAAACATGATGTGATAAAATGACCGATTTACAAACCAAAAAAGAGCTGAATGACGAATATAAAAACGTCAAATACATTTTAACATCAAGCATGAGAACAAAATTGCTTTTAACAATTTATGAAAGTTCAAAAAATTTAGATGAATTGAGA
>JAUNXN010000148.1 GCA_030539795.1 Methanobrevibacter sp. | reverse complement strand
AAAAAAAGGAAAAAATAGAAATTATAAAATAATTTCTACTTTTTAACAACGTATGCAACTCCGAATCCTACAAATAATGTCACAAGTGCACCTATGACCAGCGCAACTATTTGTAATGGTTGGCTGTCAGGATCGTCGGCAAACGCATAATCTGGGAATATGGCATCGGGGATGCCATTAATCTCTTCAATAGCAAAATCTTCTGCAAGACCTGCGTCTTCAGCTGATTTTTCGAGTCCATCAGGGTCGCCAGATGCAATGTATGGTGAAAGACAACTTATAATGATACAAATGACAACTGCGACAACTATTAAATAAGTATCTTTTTTCTCCATTCTATGCATCTCCTTCTGTTGCGTTATTCCATGCAAGTAAATCTGGTCTAAACTTATCTAATGCCATAAGAACGATTACTGTTAATACGGCTTCGATAATTCCAATGAAGAAGTGGTATAAGACCATTGATGGAATACCCACATTTGCTGGGAAAGTTCCAGCGATTGCCATTTCGATAGCACATGCAAGAGCTGCAAGTACTGTAGCTAACCATGCCGCAATTCCTGCAGCAGGGTATTTTCCAATAATTCCATTTAAATATTTAAAGGTGTATAAACCTACGAATCCTCCAATGATTGCCATGTTCAATACATTAGCACCTAATGCAGTGATTCCTCCGTCTCCAAAGATTAATGCTTGGATAAGCAAAACAACAGTGAATACTAAAACAGCCGCTTCTGGAGCAAGGAATACAATTGCCACTAATGCACCCCCAACCATGTGTCCGCTTGTACCGAATGGAATCGGCATGTTCATGGACATGATTGCGAAGATACCTGCAGCAAGCACTGCTAAAAGAGGGATACGTTTTTCATCTAAGTTGGATCTTGCCCATTTCACGGAGAAGTACAATGCAACAATTAATATCACATAGTATATTAGGCACTGTGAAATTGGTATAAATCCGTCAGGTATATGCAATTCAATTCCTCCATTTTCCATAAAAGTAATACTTTTTTAATTTTTATTTATAAACAAGTATTACTTTTTGAGTATTATTTTCAGTTCTTTTTAGTAATATCAAGTTTATTGGGAGTGTTATTAAATTAACTGGTTAATAAATCCGTTAAATTCCTTGACATTTAGTATTTTAACATTATTTGTATATATAAAGGTTATTAAAGTAATACAAATTAGTATTATTTATTTATTTTTGTAATACTCTATGTCAAAAATAGTTGTCAATTTCTTGATTTTGCAATGTTAATTAAATAGATGAAAATGGCTATTGCAAAGTATAATAAAACTTGAATGTCCAGAATTCCGGTTTCAATTCCCAAAATTGAATATGTCAAAATCAAGGAGTAAATTCCAATATAAAAATAATTTTTGGTTATTCTCATTAGTTTAAATCCGATGCCTAAAAAAAATCCTAAAATCAGCATCTCGACTGCCACGCCAAATTTTCCGAAATCAATCACCATCTGCCCGATGAGTGTCGGTGTAATTGTCACTTCGCTTCTCCATGCAATGAGTTTTCCAACCATCATTCTTGGCCCCAGGTCGCTTCCGGGAATTGAGCTGGCAAGGAGCTGTCCGTGGGTAATTCCAAAGTTTCCTCCTATGAAATCCAATAAATTCAGAACATGCAATGTAAAATCTGCTCTGGATTGCAGTGTGTATATTGGGCTGGTTGATGCGGTTATTGTCATCTCGCCTAATGAACGAAAATAACCAATTCCAACTATTGCACCTACACCAATTAAAGCGCCAACTACAACTTCCCAAAGAGAAACAATATTTCCATAGAAACCCATTATAATTAGGATAAGAAATGCTGCAAGTAGTGGTGTCCTATAACCTAGAAGCAATAAAAATGCACAGTCAATTGCAAGCAAAAATAGGAATCTGAATCGGGCTTGTGAACGTGTGATTTTTTCATCCTGATAATCCTTCAGATAAGCACTTGCAATTAGGCAGGTACCTGGTATAATTAAAAACACGGGCATTGTAAAAATTGGTTTCAATAGATATCTAATGGATGGCTTTAAAAGAGGTATTCCACCAACGGATGCAATGCTTATAAAGAAAAATACAATGCTGACTAGAGTCAAACAAAATCCAATAGAATAAATATCTCTTTTTTCGAATTTTATTAAATTTTGAGTATTGTCATTGAAAAAATATTTTGGAAGTAGGGTGGATCCAATAAAAAACGCAGCGAATCCGATAAGCAATGTAATGACTAAACTATCAGACGGTCGATTCATTGAAAGCAGCAGAAACATTGCAAATAAGACAAGCACAATCAACGGATGAAAGATGTAGCTTTTCAGAATTTGATTCTTGTTTAAGAAACTTAAGAAATCTTCACCAGGATACATTTTTTTAAAAAAACTGTTGACCCATTGATCTTCTATAAACTCCAAAACAGAAAATATTGTTGTAAATAAGAATGATTTGTGAAATTCATCACTGATCCTGTTTATTATTGAGGTTAGAGTAGAATAAATAAGGCTCATTATTTACACAACTTAAAATTTTCTTATGTTTGTAACATCGTAGTTATCTTTAATTTGATTCAGTTGGCTGTCACTGCAGTTGTAGATTCTTATTGTAAGCTCATTAGTAATTCCATTGACATTGCCCAATATTGAATTGGCATCATTAAGGTTCTGTTCATCTGCGTTTTCAAACACTAACCTATTTCCTATTTCATTTCCTGATGTAATGGCGGCTCTTTTATCATGGGAATTGATTTTGTTAAGCATCTCCTGTATTTTAATCTGGTCAATTGAATCAAAGGAGATTTCTGTAGAAATTTCAAATTCTGCATTTGACAAATTCTTATTCAAATCATTGATTGATGATATTTTTTCGGGATTTGCTTTAATTTCCACTAAATTGTCGTATTTGCTGCCGTCAGTTTCAAGTGAAATCTTGTTGATGTAAATGTC
>JAUNXN010000042.1 GCA_030539795.1 Methanobrevibacter sp. | reverse complement strand
CTTGCATCTGACGCATCTAGTTTCTGTACCGGTCAATTAATCTGTATTGACGGTGGATGGACTGCAATTTAAATAAGAGATTTTTTCTCTTATTTTTTTCTATTTTTTTAAAAGATTATATATTCCTTAAATCTAATTTAATATCATGTCAAATTTAAGTTTTGAAGAAGCTATTAACAAATTATCCGATGATGATGTTAAAGTTAGAAAAGAAGCTATCGAATCATTAGTTGGAATTAATGATGAAAGCGCTATTGAACCATTGATTAAAGCTACTACCGATGAAAATGCTCAAGTCAGATTTAAGGCAGCTGAAATTTTAGGCAGCATGGGTGATGTGGCTGTTGATAGATTAATTGAAGAATTCGAAAATGCTGAAGGCAAAGATAAAAGATTTTTAGCTTTCGCACTTAAAGAAACTGAAGATAAAAAAGTTATTCCTTATTTTGTTGATGCAACTGAAGATGAAGACTTTGGTGTTAGAAAAGTTGCAGTGCGTGCCTTAGGTGAACTTCAGGCTGAAGATGAATTGGATACTATTGCAAAATGTCTTGAAGATGAAGATTGGGGTGTAAAATTAGCCGCAATTCAAGCGTTAGGTGATTTGGCATCTGATGAAGCAATAAAATTAATTAAAGATGCAAGAAAATCAGAAGATGATAAGGACTTTAAAAAATCATGCAATAAGGCAATTAAAAAGGCCGAAAAAAGAAAAAAAGCCAAAGCATCTGGTGAATCAATTGTCAAAGTCATTCCAATGAGCACAATTAAAGAAATGGAAAAAACCAATCCTCAAAAAGCTATAAAAGAATATGAACGTTATGTTGAAGCAAAACAGCCTAAAGATGCACCATATAAACGTTTATGTGTTTTATATAGGAAAAATAATGACTATGAGAATGAAGTCAGAGTCATTAAAACAGCTATTGAAGTCTTTGATGGCACTAAAAAACTAGATTATTTCAAAAAGAGATTAGCTAAATTGGAATAGCTATCTTCTTTTAACTTCGTAGAGATCTTCCCGTTTATTTTTTAAAAGAGGAAGTTCTTCCCTTACTTTTTTTATTTCATCTAAATCAATTTCACAAATAATCAAACTTTCTTCTTCATTCGCTTCGGCAAGTACTTCTCCCCAGGGATTTGCAATGATTGAATGTCCGAAACTGTGATAGCTTGCATCCTTGTTCAATGCAGGGGCAACCCCAACACAATAAACTTGATTGTCAAGCGCCCTTGAGCGGAATAACAGTTCCCAGTGCGCTGGGCCGGTTGTCATATTAAATGCTCCAGGATAGAATAGTATTAAAGCTCCTTTTTCAACCATAATTCTCGCAAGTTCTGGAAAACGAACATCATAGCATATTCCAATACCGATTTTTCCGAATTCAGTATCGGCAATTGTAAAATCATCTCCTGCAGTCAATACATCTGATTCCTTAAAGGTTATCTTTCCCTTAACATCAATGTCAAAGAGATGCATTTTCCTGTGTTTAGCAAGCATTTTTCCGGATCTGTCAAAAAGATAGCTGGTATTATATAATTTATCTTCCTCTTTTTCAGGAATTGAGCCTGCAAGAATGTATACATTGTTGTTTTTAGCTAATGATGCTATTTTATTTAAAGTAAGACTATTCTGTTCCTCTTCAGCATATTCTATGAACTTGTCATTGGAATAAGGACAGTTAAACATTTCAGGCAATACTATAAAATCAGCATTTTTGGAAATAGCTTCATTAATCATCAAGCTGGCATTTTCAATATTTGCCTCTTTATTGTCAATGACATTCATTTGACAAAGCGCAAGTTTGATTTTTGTCATTTTAAACACTTTATTAAAAAAATAGAAGAAGTATGATTTAAATCATACTTATTTGATATCTGCAGAGTTTACCACAGAGTTGATTTCGTCAGATGTAATTGAATTAATGGAATTTCCATCAATCTTAAATACATATAGTTCCCCATCACTAAACATTGAAACAAATCTTGTGTAGTCTCCATCAGCATTTTCTAAAATGATATTTGATGCATTTCTACCATCTAAGGTGATTGTTTCGACTAAATCCACAAAAGATCCGGTTTCTTGAGCATAACTGATTCTTTCTTGGGTTACTTCTTTCAACGATGCGGATGATGTAGAGACATTGTAGTACTCTATAGTAGTATTTTCAGCATTCTGGAAGAATTTGGCTCCAGGATGATTTTCATCAACTTGTTTTATTTCTTTCCAACCTGAAGGATACTTAAATCCAAAGTTTCCTTCGCTGAATTTAGCTGAATCAGTAGTTGGAAGTGGTGTGGATTTATTGCTTGATCCGGTAAGGACAATTCCACAGATTACAATTAAAGTTATAAGCAATATAATTCCAATAAGGAGTTTCTTTTTTTTCAAAATATTAATAGTACTTTCTTCATTGGAAGTTTTTTTCTCTTTAGGCTTTTTTTGGAAAATATCTTCTCCTTTAGGCACGGCAACTTTTGCTTTAGGGAATTTGTAACCACAATTTCCACAAACAGGAGCACCATCATAACTCGGATTTCCACATTCAGGACATTTTTTCACAACTTAACCTCCATTGAAATTTACTTTATTGGTTTTCAATATTTATAATAAGTTTTTTATTTTATAAAAATATATTTACTATTACGTGATACAATGGCAGATGATGAAATAATTAATGTTGATGATATAAATTATGCAATATATACAATTGGGGAATGGAAAAATAATTATGAGATAAACCAGATTGGTTTGTCCAAAGAAATTCCAGCCACTAAAAACACATTAAGTCATGTTAAGTCTTCTATGGAAGAAATTAGAAATGCTAAATTTTCCTCTTCAGATAAGGAAATTAACGGCTTTGTTGCTCTTGCCATACATCTAAATCCGAAAGTTCAGGATATGGATCTGGATGAAGTAATTAAGCTTGAGGAAACTGAATATCAAAATATACTAAATGAATTGGATGATTTAGAGTTATTGGATGATGGTGAAACAATTCCGCTCAATGGTGAAGATTTCCTCATTTACAAGTTAAAAAAGGATTGTCATGTGACCACTTCCACACCTGCAAATTCGTTCACTGTAGATTACTACAACAATGAACTTAAAAAAATAGAAGATGCATTGGACTAGAATGCATCCAATGTTACTTTTTTATCTCTTTTTAATTCACGAGGAGGTTCCACAGATACGAATTCAATGCCTTCCTCTTCAATCAATTCCAAAGCATCATCCATAATGGAAGGTGCAACAAGCAATCCGCGTATTTTCTTTTTTTGAGCCTTACATTCTCTTAGATAATCATTATCAGTATTTTCCAAGTCTTGAAGATATCTTCTAAGTTGTTTTACCGCTGAAACTCCTGCTTTACGCGCTTTCAATTCAAGAACCATTAGATTATTGTCGCTGTCTTTTCCCAAAATGTCAATAAATCCATGTTCCACACTGTATTCGCGTGTAGTGGGTGTAAAGCCTTCTTCGATAATATGTGGCTTTTCCATTATCATGTCGCTCATATCCTTTTCATATCCTGCCTGCTCTAGCTCTTCAAAGTCTTCGATATTTGCATAGCTGATAAATTGAATCTGGCGTATTTCCACGGTTAACAGTTCTTTTGGAGTTCTCCTATGGCTTTCTAAAAATAGGTTGTCATTTTTAATATAACTTCTTGTTCGGGATTTTGGGGGTTGCCAATTTACAGGCTCAACTTTCTTTTCCTGATGAATCAGAAATGCTCCGTCAGGCTTAATCATTATTATACGTTCTCCCCAGTTAAGTTCACTTAATGCTCGCCCTTCATAATTCACTTTACAACAGGCAAAAATCACTATTGTGGCCTTTTTGCGCAGAGCGTCCTGAACCAAATCGTATGCATCTTCACAATCAGGTTTTTCTAAAATTCTATATTTCATCACAATAACATTGTTTAGTTTAATTTAAATATTTTTTTAAACAATTACTATATGTAATCTTAAATCTGGAGGGATTGCAATTTACGATGAAGACTATTTTATAAATAAAAATGAATATTTCACGCTAGATTCTTTTGAATTTGAAAACGGCAAGGTCTTGGAAGATGTAACTGTTGAATATATGACTTTTGGAACTCCCCTTTATGATGAGGAAGGTTGTATTAAAAATGCCGTCCTTTATTGTCATGGTTCTTTAGGAAATTACTCTTCAATGAAAAAAATAGCTCCATTAGTCGGTAAAGGTGATGTTTTTGATGAAAATAAATATTTCTTCATTTGTCTATCCGCTTTAGGTTCTCCAGGTTCTTGTTCACCGTCAACTACAGATTTAAAAAATAAATTTCCGAAATATTCCATGAAGGATGTTGTAAATTTCCAGAAAAAATTTTTGTCAGAAAAATTCAATATTAATCATGTTTTTGGAATGATTGGTATTTCAATGGGAGGTTTTGTTTGTTTAACATCCGCAATTGAATATCCTGACTTTTCCGATTTTCTTATTTGTGGCGTAAGCAGTTATAAGGTTGCCGGCCATGATTTTATACTTTCAAGATTTGTAAATGAAATTATTGAGTCTGATCCGGATTATAATAATGGTGAATTGACTTATTCTTTGATTAGGACCTTAAGATTAGCCTCTTTGGCGGAATTTAACTTTGGACTTTCCAAAGAAGCATTAAGGGGCATGTCAAATGCCGAGTTAAGTGCTGAATTTGAAAATTTTGGTAATGAAAGCATTGAAACCGATATTTATGATTTAAAGTACTGCAACGAGTCCTGCATGTATTTTGATGTTGAAGATAATTTGGATAAGATTACAGCTAAAGCGTTAATTGTTGCTTGCAACCAGGATCCTCATTTTCCACCAAATCTAGATGCCATACCTATGTCCAAAATGATTAAGAACTCTGAATTAGTGATTATGGATTCTGATTTGGGGCATTTATGCTTTAATGAAATCGAAAAGATTTCCAACGAGTTAAAAGAGTTTTTGGAGGATTTCAATGATTGTTAAGATTGTGGATTACGGTGATGAGGATAATTCTAAATTCATTGTCTATCATGTTGAAGGATTATCAAACAGTCAAATCGCTTTTCTTGATGAAAACTTGGATGAGAAAACAACTGTTGACGGAAATGTTTTAAAAATCAAGATGTATTTTGAAAATCAATTGTATCCTTTTCAAAGCGATGCTGCAAAAATTAGATTAGATGATTTCATTGCCCGTGAAGAGATAGAAATGAACGTTTTCCTGTCAGGTTTCCTTGATGAAATGTAATTTTCAAATCATCAAAAAATTTATATTTTATTAAACCATGAATAATAAACATTGGTTGTGATAGTATTAATTATGGAAACCATGTCATGGAATCTTTTAAGTTCGAATCAGGAAGGGTTCTGGAAAATGTTGATGTAGCTTATGTTACCAGTGGAACTCCAAAATATGACGGCGACGGAAATATTGTCAATGCATTAATATACTCACCAACGCTCCAAGGTCAATATTCCTTTTTTTCTAATTATCTGGATTTGGTTGAGATTGAAGGATTGAATGGAGACGATTATTTTGTCATTAGCATTTCTTCTCTAGGAAATCCTGATTCTTGTTCGCCATCAACAACAAATTTAAGACATAATTTTCCCAGCTATACATTTAAAGACCGTATTAATTTCAAAAAACAATTTTTAGCCGAGAAATTTGGCAACATTAAAATTTTGGGCATAATTGGTGAAGGAGTCGGAGGATATGAAACTTTTACATGGGCATGCGAGTACCCCGATGATATGGAGTTTATAATTGTTTTAAATGGGGCTTCTAAAGCTTCAGGATATAGTTATGTCATTGCCAAATGCATTGAAGGAATAATCGAGACCTCTGATAATTTTTATTCTGATATTTATGATTCATCTTTATCCAAAGCCGTTGTTACTATCAGCCGATTGATATTTGTAGGTTATTTTTCAGAAAAAGTGTTGGAAAATTTATCTTTTGATGAATTGGATGTTCTTATGGAAGATTATATTGACGATTCTTTATCCATGGACATTTATGATTTCAAATTCCGTAATGATTGCATCTTAAACTATGATTTAAAAGATAAAATATCCGATATTAAAGCTAAATCATTAATAATTGGCATTGAAGGTTATTTGTTCATAAATGTCGAAACACAGATAGTTCCATTGGCTGATAAGATTAAAGATTCAAAAATACTCATATTCCAACCAAAAACTGAAAACTATTATGATGATGATGAAGACTACTCAGAAATAATTTCTGGGTTAAATTCATTTTTGAATACAATAAAAAAAGTTTAAGCTAGTTAGACTAGCTTTAATTCTATTTTGAAGCGTCAAGCATATGTTGAACAGCTTTTCTAGATTTATCGGCGACATCTTTTGGCAATGTAACTTCTGGAGCTTCATTAACAAGGGAGTCCCTGATTTTTTCCAGTGTATGCAGCTTCATTGTTTTGCAGATTGCTCCTTCAAGCAATGGATATAATTTTTTGCCAGGAACTTCAGAATTGATTCTTGTAATCATGTCGATTTCAGTTCCAATAACAAATTCCTCCTTATCGCTTGCAGCAATGTGTCTTAACATTCCTCCAGTGGACATTACCACGTCACATGCTTCTTGAACCTTGATATCACATTCTGGGTGGCAAATGATTTCTGCATTAGGATATTGTTCTCTTTTAAGTTCAACATCTTCAACATGGAATAGTCTGTGGACATAGCAATGACCATCTTTAGGAACAGGTATGATCTCTTTATCTATTTTTTCAGCCACATGTGTTCCCAAGTTTTTATCAGGACCAAATAAAATTTTATCGTGAGGCAGGCTTTCGGCAACTTTGACAGCATTGGCGGAAGTACATAATGTGTCTGCATGCTGTTTTGCTTCAGCAATACTATTCACATAAAGGATAACCCCTGCATCAGGGTGTTCCTCTTTAGCTTTTAATAGTTCTTCTTCAGGCAGCATGTGTGCCATTGGACATTCCGCTTCTAAAGTTGGGATGACGATTTTCTTGTCTGGATTCAGTATGAATGCAGTTTCGGCCATAAAGTCTACACCACAAAAGATGACCAAATCTTTATCATCGATTTCAGAAGCTTTTATACATAACTCCAGAGAGTCTCCAAGGAAATCTGCAATTTCCTGTACCTCTTTTGGCTGGTAATTGTGTGCAAGAATTATTGCATTTTTTTCCTCTTTCAGTTTTAAAATTTCGTCTTGAATAGAACTATTCATTTTTTTCACCCAGTTTGTGTATATTTTCTAATTTCATTTGTGATTATTAATTTATATTTATCTTTACTATTATAATCTTTTACCCAAAATGACACTTTCAGTTTACTTTCTTCAAAAGTTATCTCTTTGGCAAAAACATTGGGTTTCGGATCGTCAAGTATTTCATCATATTCGGAGATTTTTTTGGTAATGTACTCGCTGAACTCCCCAATGTCCTGGTTTAAGGCAAGTCCGGTCATAATATCCACCCTATATTTTTCGGGAGGTTTATATTGCAAATAAGGATAATTTGTCAATGTTGAGTTAGGTATGATGTCTCTGATTCCATTATCGTCAACTATTGTTGTTGACCTAAGGCTAATCCTCTCAACGATTCCCTTCTTGTTGTTTATTTCAATTGTATCTCCAACTTGAATGCTTTTTCCAATAATCAAGATTATTCCTGAGAATAAGTTGGATATTATGTCCTTTGCAGCGAAACTCACTGCAATACCTACAATTCCCAAACTCAATAAAGTTCCCGCCAGGTTTATTCCAAAGAATTGCAGTATTATCATCAATGCTATAAAATAGATTATATAGTTAATTATGTCCCTTGCAAGGTATATTGCAGCCTTATTTTTATGAAATCGATCCATTTTATTCATTATATAAGCTATTACTCTTGTTATCAGTGTTGCAGCAATAATGACTATTAGGATGTAAATAAGTATCATTGGATTTTCGGGGGGTACTGAAAAATTCATATTATCTTCCTAAACATCAATTCTCATAAAATCTTTAGCTAGTCTTGTATTTTCAAAAACATCTTTAGCTTCTTTTAACAGTTCATCAGTTTTTGTGTATCTTGTGCTGAAATGAGTTAGTATCAATTCCTTTGAATTGGATGCTTTGGCTATTTCGGCGGCATCTGAAGAGGTGGAGTGGAAATTTTCTTTGGCTTTGTCGGCATCTTCATTCATGTAAGTTGATTCGTGGATAAGAATTGTTGAATCTTTTGCAAACTCCACCATTTCTTCACAGGGGGTTGTATCTCCTGAATAAACGATTTTATTTCCTTTCCTCGGAGGTCCCAAAACCTGTTCCGGCTTGATTATTTTCCCATCGACTTCAACCTCTTCGCCATTGTGCAGCCGTCCGAAATCAGGTCCGACAGGCACGCCAAGTTCAATGGCTTTTTCACGAATGAATCTTGGTTTTTTCAGCTCTTCAATTGAATAGGCTAAAGCCGGGACATTATGGTTCACATATTGAGATTTAATAATATATTCTTCAGTTGATTCAACAGTTTCAGAACCGATTTCAATAAATTCAATTGGAAATTCAATTTTAGAATAGCCCAAGTTAAATAATGCATCTTTCAAGTCATATAATCCTTTAGGGCCATAAATTGTTAATTTTTTCTCGCGCCCTCTGAAATTCATTGACTGGATTAACCCAGGAAGGCCTAAAATATGGTCTCCATGATAATGACTTAAAAATATCTTTGATATTTTCATTGGGCTTGCTTTTGCAAAAATCAACTGTCTTTGGGTTCCTTCACCGCAATCAAATAAAAATGTCTCCCCGAATGCTTTTAAAATTATTGCAGGGTGATTTCGGTAAAATGAATGCACTGCGGATGAAGTTCCTAAAAATATTATCTCCATGTAATCACTTATTTTATTAATTAAAAATATTATATATTAATAATAATTATTAAATTTTAGGTGATTTTTTGGATAAAATTATTGAATATATGCTAGAAGAAGATGAAGGATTTGGAGATATTACTTCAAATGCCGTTGTTGAAGAAAATAAAGAAGTTAATGCATATATTATTTCAAAAGATGAAGGAATTCTAGCAGGTATTGATATTATTCGCAGCGTTTTAGAGGAATATGGCATCAAAGTCATTTTTTGGCTAAAGGATGGAAGTGAAATCTCTAAAAATGATTTGATAATCTCCATGAAAGGCGATGCAAGGACAATTCTGCTTCTTGAAAGAACTGTACTTAATTTATCTATGAGAATGAGTGGTGTGGCCACTGCAGCTCATCATTATGCAGATCTGGTTAAAGATTATGATGTTAAAGTCGCAGGTACTCGCAAAACTTCTCCAGCAATAGCAAAGTTCGATAAATATGCTCTTAAAGTTGGAGGTGCAGATACTCATCGTTTCAGTTTGGATGACATGGTCTTGATTAAGGATAATCACATTGCAGTTTGCGATTCTCCTCTTGATGCGCTATTGAAAGCAAAAGAGAACACCAGCTTTTCTAAAAAGATAGAAATTGAAGTGGAAACCCTCGAAGATGCAATAAAATGTGTTGAAAATAAAGCGGATATTGTAATGCTTGACAATATGTCTGGTGTTGAAGTTAAAGAAGTCATTGATGAGCTTGAAAAGCTTAATATTCGTCAAAATTCATTGATTGAAGTATCCGGCGGCATTACTGAAGATAATATTCTGGACTATGTTGAGTATGGTGTGGACATTATTTCCATAGGCGCTTTGACACATTCATCCAGAAGCTTGAATTTCAGCTTGAGGATTGAAAGTTTATAACCTTAATGATAGTTTTTCTTTCAATTCTTCATTGCTCATTTCTGTAATGAATGTTTCATCATTGTGGATTGCTTTTTCGGCTAGATTTAATTTATTTTTACTCATTTCGTCAATTATTTCCTCAATGGTTCCTTTGGTGATGAACCTATAGACCATCACATCGCTTTTTTGACCGATACGATGTACACGATCTGTGGCCTGGTTTTCTATTGCAGGATTCCACCACAAATCATAATGAATCACATTCTGTGCAGCGGTCAAGTTCAATCCCACTCCTCCTGTTTTAAGTGTTGCAACCAATATTTTGCAATCCCTGTCTTCTTGGAATTTGTTAATCACTTCATCTCGTTTTTGTTGTGTCAATGAACCATGCAGGAACAATACTTCTGTTTTTAACTTTTTGGAAACCAATTTTTGTATGATTCCACCCATTTGAGCATATTGGGTGAATATTATGACTTTTTCATCCATATCTAAAATATTTTCCAAGATTGTGATTAATAATTCCATTTTTCCGGATTCGGAAATCTTCGGATTGTCTGAGCGAAGATATTGCGCAGGATGATTGCAGGCCTGTTTTAGGCCAGTGATTATATTTAAAATGATTCCTCTTCTTTCAATACCTGTTTTTCCTTCCAAATCTTCAAATATGCCGTCCATTATTGCATTGTATAACAGTATTTGCTTTTTTGTAAGGTTGCAGTAGATGTCATTAACAATTTTGTCCGGAAGTTCATCTTTGATGTTGTCATCAGTTTTCAGGCGTCTCAAAACAAACGGTTTTGTAATTGTCTTAAACTTTTCCAGGGTTTTGGTTTCTTCCAACCTTTCAATTCTCATTACGTAATTTGATTTAAAATTGTCTAATGTAGATAAATAACCCTTATTCACAAAATCAAATATTGACCAGTAGTCCGTTAACCTATTTTCTATTGGAGTACCTGTCAATGCGATTTTGTTCAATGCAGGAACGTTTTTTATTGCCTTTGTTTGCTGAGTATTGGGATTTTTAATGTTTTGCGCTTCATCAATAACGCATATGAACCAGGTTCTATCTAAAAACATGTCCAAATCAAGTCTGATAACTCCATAAGAAGTCAATATGATATCATAATCTTCAAAGGGGAATGTTCTGTTGGCGCCATGGTAAATGTAATAGGTCAATTCGGGGGTGAATTTGTTGATTTCATTTTCCCAATTTGATATTAGGGTGGGAGGAACAATTATCAATGACGGTTCGTTATCCAGCGGATTAATCTCTTTAAAATGAAGAATGGCGGTTAAGACTTGGATTGTTTTTCCAAGACCCATATCATCAGCCAGTATGCATCCAAAGTTATATCTGATGTTTTGAACCAGCCATGAATAGCCTATCTTTTGATATGGCCTTAACTCTCCGGTTAATGACTTTGGAACTTCATAGGCTTTTGTTTCACTGATTAATTGTTTAAATCTATTGAAATCCTTCGAATTTTTAAATTGCTTTCTCATAAGGCTTTTAAATTCAGAATCCATATTTTTTGCTCTTTTCAAGTAGATAATTAATATTTGTTTGTTAAAATATATTCAATTTTCCATGATTCTACTTTTTTTATTCTGAATTATTTTTTTTAAATTTGTCGGTAAAATATTCAAAAAACAAAGAATTAATAATATAGTAAGATAATATATATTACAGATAGAATGTAATTCTATGTTTTTTATGATGGTGATTTAATGGTGAAAATAGCTAAATTAGCTTTGGAAGATGGTACTATTTTGAAAGGTGAAGCATTCGGTTATGAGACCACCAAATTAGGAGAACTTGTTTTTTCAACAGGTATGGGTGGTTATACTGAATCTTTAACTGATCCGTCTTTTAA
>JAUNXN010000147.1 GCA_030539795.1 Methanobrevibacter sp. | reverse complement strand
TATTGTTACATACCTGGGAAAAAGTAAAAGGATTCTTAAGAAAAGCAGGTACTATCATTCTTGTTTGTTCAGTCGTTTTATGGATTTTACAAAACATCTTCCCATGGGGAGGAACAGATCCTCAAATGAGTATTTTAGGAATGATCGGTACTGTAATTGCTCCAATATTCGCTCCATTAGGATTTGGAACCTGGCAAGCTGCTGTAGCAATCATCGCAGGTTTAGCTGCTAAAGAAGTTGTAGTTGCAACATTCGGTACTTTAGCAGGTATGGAAGAGGATGACGAAGAAGGTATTACCGCTTTGGTACATGATACTTTCACCCCATTATCCGCATTTTCATTCATGGCATTTACCTTATTATACACCCCATGTTTCGCAGCTATTGGTGCAATCAAACAAGAAACCAACAGTTACAAATGGGCATTAACTATGTGTGCAATCACATTAGTTACTGCATATATCGTATCCTTCTTGATTTACAACGTAGGTATGTTAGCAGGATTCGGATAAGTGATTAAATGCGCAGCAAAAGTGGAATTAAAGGCGTAAAAATTCCAAAAAATGATGAAGATTAGTTTCATCTAATTTTCATTTTTTTTTAATTTTTTTAAATTTTTAGTTATAACTAAATATTTATATACTGGTTATGACATAATATAGATTAACGAATTTTTAGTATGCCTAAAAATTAATTTTTATGGTGATAATATGAAAACCTTAAAAGATACAAAACCGGGAGAAACAGTTACTTTAGTAAAATATCACGATACTGGTGATGTTGATTTAAGAAGACATTTATTAGGTATGGGTTTTGTTAAAGGAGCAAAAATTACTGTTAAGAAAGTAGCTACTTTAGGAGATCCTATTGAAATGTCTGTAAAAGGCTATGACGTTTGCCTTCGTAAAGAAGAAGCTGAAAACATTGAAGTGGAATAATCTTCAATCTTTTCATTATTTTTTTTAATCCAATTTTAATTAACGGTGTTATATTATGAAATGCAGAATGTGCGGTTTTGAATTTGATGAATCTCAGATAGAAAATAGGGGATGTTCCAGTTGCGGCAAGCATGGATGCAATAGCATACATTGTCCGAACTGCGGATTTGCAAATTCTCCGGAATTGGATCAGGAATTTGAGTTTATCAACAAACTTAAGAATAGACTTAGAAAAAAATCAACAAATTAACTGTTTTTAGCATTCAATATTTCTTCTACTGTTTCATCAACAGTAATTTTTTCAGTATCCACATCCAATCCATTTTCTTTTAATTTATATAATATTTCAGTTGTGATTGGCGCTTTTAGATGGGCTTTTTTTAATAATTCAGTATCTGAAAATATCTGATGCTTATCGCCTTCAGCTATTATCTCACCATCATGCAATACGAATATCTTATCCGCAAAATGGTTTACCATATCGATGTCATGTGATGAGATTACAATGCTCATCCCTTCATCATTAAGGTTATTCAGGATATTCAATACCTTATCAACACCTTCCGGATCAAGACCTGCTGTTGGTTCATCAAGAATCATTATTTCCGGCCTCATTGCAATGATTCCTGCAATAGCAACTCTTTTCTGCTGACCTCCACTTAAATGATGAGGAGTCTTATCTTCAAATCCGCTCATACCTACCATTTCCAAGGATTCTGTGATTCTACTTTTAACTTCATCATAATCAAGACCCAGATTCATGGGGCCGAATGCAACATCCTCTTTAACTGTAGGTGCAAATAATTGGTCATTAGGATCCTGGAATACTATTCCAACTTTTTGCCTTACTTTAAGTAGCTCTTCACGTTCAAAAATTATCTTTTCACCATCAACTTCAACGTGTCCTGAGGTAGGTTCGCTCAAACCGTTGAAATGTGAAAACAATGTTGATTTGCCGGCACCGTTAGGACCCATAATAGCTATTTTTTCACCTTTCTTGATTTGAATATTCACGTTTTTCAAAGCTTGGGTTCCATCCGGATATGTAAAAGACAAATTCTTTGTTTCTAAATGTATTTTTTCCATTTTCGCCACCTAATTAATTGATAAATTTTGACCAAAGTAACCTAATTGACCGCTGTATTTGAATATGATGATTTCAAGCAGGATTACGATAATTATGATTGCAACAATAAATAAATAGTCACTTTTTTCAGGGGACCTCTTTTCATCAAACATTTCTGATGCATCTGAAAATCCACGGCTCACCATACTTTTGTGAACTCTTTCCCCCTGCTCATATGCTTTTAAAAACATCATGCCTATTGTATAGCCGACCTGTTTGACTCTCCATTTGTAGGGTGTGTTGTTTCCATGGATATTGAAGTTCCTTGACTTTTGGGATTTGCGAATTGCTGCAAGTTCATCGACAAATAGGAATAAGAATCTCACCATGATTGACAGTATCATTGCAAGGTCTCTCGGCATTTTCAGTTTTCTAAAAGAGCTTGCCATTTCCTGCAGGGGGGTTGTTGATGAGTAAATGATGATTGCTGTTAAACAAACAATCATACGGACAAGCAGTAAAATTGCCCAATTCAGACCGCCGTCAGTGATATGCAGCCATGAATGGCTCCAAATTATATTTCCCGGCTGAATAAACGGTTGGAATACGATGATTGCTCCACCAAATGGCAGCAGCATCAACAATCTTTTAGCGGAATCCCAATAGGATAAGTCAGCAATTTTGAGAATTATCAACAATATTATCTCCAATATTATTGGAATGAAAAGTTCTTTAGACATGACGCAAACAAGAATTATGAATATGGTAAAAATCAGTTTTATTCTCCCTTCCAAGTTATGTATGGGACTGTCTTTTGATGCCAAATCATCAAATCTCATTATTTGTGTTATGTCGACCATATTTATTCACTGTTATAATATTAAAAATTAGTAATATATTATTATTTTGTCATGCATGTTTCATTATTTTTAAATTACTTTTTAAAAAAAGGAAAAAATAGAAATTATAAAATAATTTCTACTTTTTAACAACGTATG
>JAUNXN010000146.1:1200-3011 GCA_030539795.1 Methanobrevibacter sp. | reverse complement strand
GGTGACTGAATCAGTATCTCATCGCCAACATCCGTCAGGCATCTTATCATTGATGATATTGACGGCATCACTCCCATGGAATATGCCATGTCTTCCCGTGACATTTCAAGGCCGTATCTTCTATCCCACCAGCTAATGTAAGCGTCAAACAGCTCATCTGAAACGATTGTGTATCCGTAGACCGGATGATTCGCCCTTTTCAGAATTGCCTTTTCGATAGCCGGAGCTACCTTAAAGTCCATATCCGCAACCCACATCGGCAAGTCATCGTCAAACAAATCCCATTTAAGAGAGTTTGTGCCGTGCCTATCGATTACGCTTTCAAAGTCAAATTCAGTATTTTTCATAGTGTATTCTTTCCTCATCGAACTTATCCATGAACTTGTTTTCCCATCCTTCGGCAGGATAGCCTAGGGTTATCACACAGAATGGAACATGGTTAACATTGTCAAGGTCAAACAGGTCAGCCACTTTCTGCATGGTGTCTTCGGTCGGTGCAACGCCATTCCAAAGGCCGCCCAATCCAAGATTGACCGCTTCAAGCAACATGTTTTCGGCCGCAGCGGACATGTCCTGCTGCCAGTGCGCCTTATAGAATGCCCTTTCGATATTGGCAACAAGCAAAATTGCAACAGGTGCTGTTTTGACTCTAGGCTTTATTTCTGACAGTTTCAAGAGGGTTTCCTTATTCTTGATTACCACAAATTCCCATGGTTCGGCTCCAAGCCTTGATCCAGGCGCCTGCATTCCTGCCTTCAATATTTTTAAGATATCCTCATCACTTACTTGCTTATCCTGATACACACGAATGCTTCTTCTTGTGTTTATAATCTCTTCAAAATCTGACATATTTATAAATAACATTTCCATCATATAAATAATTAATTTAATAAAATGGAGGTTAAGTTCAATGGATAATCAAAAGGCCGCTGGAATATTTTTCCTTGTTCTTGGTTTGATATTCATCCTATTCCCAATGTTTTCAATAGGATTGGTTTCAATAATCGTTGGTTTAAGCTTAGTGTTTTTCGGTATTTCCGCAGCATTCATGGGATATACCTTAAAAGACAACAAAGTGGTTGCAATAGCAATCATCCTTATTGGAATAATATCGATAATTCTGGGATTATTGTTTATGTTCTACATTAATGCCGTATCCTTCCTTGTTGCTTTCCAATTCTATATTGTAGGATTCATTATGATACTATTCGGAATAACAGGATTGATATCCAGAGCAAGCAAAATTTCAAACTTCACTTCAATACTCGTCTTATTGATGGGTATTGTTGCAATCGCTCTTGCAGTATTTGCTGGTAACAACCCGCTTTATCTTGCAATCATAATCGGTGTGGTCTTAATTATTGAAGGTGTCGCTTACCTGCTTGATGATTAAGACTTGGTTAACAACAAAAAAAGTATAGAGCTCAACAAACCATCACCAAACAATAACCTAATTATTAACCAAGCCCGGGAGTAATCCCCGTTAATAATTTGGATTGAAAAACAGATAAAAATTGTTGAAGTGCGAAAAAACGCATTTTCACACTTCCGAAAAGTTTTTAAGTCTATTGATCTTCAAGTTCCCTAAAGCCTATGTCGCTTTCAGAGCAGAACTTTTTGATATGCTCGATGATTTCAGAAATATCTTCCTTGGAATACTCGTTTTTGAAGTAGTATACGATAGGCTGAGCGTTGGTGTATACTGTAATGACCAGATACTGGCCTTTCCAAAATCCGACATCCAAAGTGTTGTATATCTGAATATCCCTTACAATGTCGTTTTGAGCTTTTCCAACGGATGTTTCATTTCC
>JAUNXN010000146.1:0-1100 GCA_030539795.1 Methanobrevibacter sp. | reverse complement strand
CCTCCGAATCTGTCGTTTCCAAATTCAAATTTTCTAGTTCTTTTTTGGTTTGTCATTGTATCACTTCCATTTTGTATTACAAAATGCATTTTTGTATACAATACTATATTGTTCGGAGGTAGTATATAAATGTATTCATTTTTAAAAAATGTATACATAAAAAATTGTCAAAAAAAATAAGCAGAATCACTTGCTTAACTCGCAAGCGATATTGAAAACCTTATCCAAATCTTTGGAAAGCTGCTCTTCTTTCAATTTAAGCAAATCGATTCCTTCCTGGGAATCGTCTGACCTTTCGGATTTGGTAATATTGGAAAATGCCTCAATGACAAGCTCCCCATTAAGCATTTTGAGCAAATCCTCAGACTGTTTGAGATGTGGCCTCACGGAATTTTCAAAATAGTCCAAAGGATACTCCATGGTGTAGAAAAGGCCTATGTTGACCTTTCCCTTAAAGATGTTTCCTGTCTTAAATGAAACGATTGAAAAAATCAAACGCTCGAGCAATGCCATATAATGACTTGACGGATTGGTGAAGAATATCGGTGCACCAATCAAAAGGGCATCTGAGTTAAAAATCTCCTCAAGCAATGGAGAGAGCTCATCTTTCCAATAGCATTTGCAGGTTTCATCATCATTTTTGCAGATTAGGCAAATTCTGCATCCTGACAAATCCATCTTGTACAAATCAACATATTTAACCTCAGCACCAGCAGACTCGGCGCCTTCAGCAGCCTTTTTCATGAGCTGCCCGGTGACTCCCCTTCTCTTGGGGTCAGCATTGATAACAACAGTTTTCATTTTGACAGCTCCGCTCCAATTTCAAAAGCCTTTTCAAGGTCTTTCGGGAACTGGAGAATCCATTGCTTTTCCTTAAGCTCCTGTGAAAAGCCCGCCATGTTAAACTTGGAGTAATCGCTGACCTGGATGGTATCGCAAACAGGATAGGTTACGATTTCACCATTCAAAAACGAAAACAGAAACTCTGTGCTTGAAAGGCTCTCCTTCATTGACTGCTCGTAAAACTCTATCGGAGCGTTCATGGTGTAGAATATTCCGACATTTACCTTTCCGGTAAAATAGCTGGACCCGTCATCATA
>JAUNXN010000145.1 GCA_030539795.1 Methanobrevibacter sp. | reverse complement strand
CTACAAAACCAACATCATACTTGAGAAAATTCAAGTACTCACAAATGTATAGCTACATGCGGAAAAGCAACCATCATAGTAAAAATTGTGATATACAATAATACTTAGGTCATCGCCATAAAACACATAGCACATCTAATAGGCAGAGAAATTTTATTAACAAAATCAATTGAAAAATATTGCAAAATAATATTAAAAATTTAAAATATTATAATAATCATTTTTTAATAGTAATAAAAGAATAATTTATCTTTATTTTTAAAAATAACAATTTTAATTAAAAGTCTAAAAAATAATTTTAAAAACCTTGAAAAAATAAAATAAAAAATTTTAATTGAACAAAATAATAAATAAAACAAAATTATGGGGTTTTAGAGTTATCAAACAACCCCTCAAAATAACTAGTATATAAATGTAACTATATTAATCTAATTTTTTGCGGATTACTGAAATTATTCTGGTTAAACTTCTATGCATCTTGATTCCATATTGTTCAACAATTTCAAAGCCCACTTCAGCAACCATCGGCTCCAAATCAACATAGTGGGGGCTTGCCATGCAAAGATAGGCATCATCTTTCATGTTATCATATATTGCATGGAAAAATTCCTTAAAAATGTCATCCCCTTCAATATCCCCTGTTGAAGTTGAAATGCCATAAGGCGGATCTGTAACAACACTATCCACTTTTTCATACATCTTGAGTTCACGGACATCCAGATTAAATGTCCTATAATCAGTAATTCCATAGTAATCCAAATTGATGGATGTTCCGTTCTTCATTTTCCAGTAGATATCTGACCCGACAACCTTGCATCCAATCAGTCCGGCCTCAATCAGGATTCCTCCGGTTCCACAGAACGGGTCCAATACCAATTGCCCTTCCTTAACCCTGGATAGGTTCACCATGCATCTGGCCAGTTTTGGGTTCATGGAACCCGGATAAAAAAACGGTCTTTTATGGGGTTTGCTATCTTCAAAATGCTTTTTGTTCAATTTGATTCTTTCAATTGCTACAAAAAAATCATTTCCGAATGCAACAATTCGAACCAAGGATTTCGGTTTAGTCAAATTGACCTTTATATTATCACAGTTCTCTAAAATCAAAGACCCTGCTTTTCTTTCAGTCCCGACAGTGTCAATTTCACTATGAAATCTCTTTACTCGAACGGCAAAGGTTTCATCAATATATTCTGACCAATCTATTGATGATACATCCTCTTCAAAGCTGTCTACATTCGATTTTTTAATCAGTTCATGAATCTCATGAGTGTAGCCCAATCTTCTTGTTAAAATTTCATAATAATCATTTAAATTATCTTGAGAAATGTTCTTTAAAATAACCAAGCCTTCAGTTATCACTTCAATATCTGCAGCAATGTCTTCACATTCCATTACGGCATTTAGCTCGGCAAGAGGCAATTGAGGATGTTCCTGTGATTGTATGCATAATAGTTCCATTAAACCACCAAAAATTATTTTTTGAATTTATCGAAATGCCTTTGGATGACATTTTCACTGGATTCCTCTACATCTCCGGAATCATTATGTGGACTTTGTGAACTTCCATCATCATAATTGAATTGAGAGTCATTATTATTATAATAATCATCATCACTATAAGAATACTCGTCCCTTACTCTGTCATAATAGCTATCTTCTGAGTAATGATTTCTGGATTCGAAATTGTTATTCCTCACGTAAGAGTCATCATAAGGTTCATATTCATAGTTTGGTCTTTGCTGGTAACTATTGTCCACACCCAAATCCTCAGGATAATATTCGTAATTCCTTCTAGAAGCAGTTCTTTCATGGGTGATAGGTGTAATCGGCTCAAATTCATCATAAAATTCGTTTCTGCCCAAATAATCACCATCATCAATATAATTGGCACCATGATTGATCTGCATGGATTGAGGTTGGAAACTCCTGCGGTTAATCATGTTGGAAAAGATAATCTCTTCAACCTCAGAAGGGTTGGAAATGTCTTTAATCTCCATCAGATTATTGTCATAGGCGCTGAAAACGGATACTGTCCCTACATTGAACAATCTCGCAATTATATTTTGAGAAGTGTTGACATCCTGAATTGTTGAATAAGGCATGTAAGTCTTTTTGGTTGATAGGATGCCTGATTTGACAATGATTCTTGAATCGGTCAATGTATACTCCAAAGAATACCAGTTAATAAGCTGCCAAATAATATAGAGAATAATGATAAGAATAATTACAAAAGAAGCGATTGCGGCATATCTTGTCAAAGGAAGTTTAATCTGTGATATAAGATAAACCTGCATCTTACCAATAGCTTTGATCACCATAGGTGAAGCAAGCAAAACAACAACTAATAAAACAGCACCGTAAATGGCTTTCTTGCAGCCCAAAAACATATTCGGTTTTGTTTTATGGAGAATTCGTTCATTGGTTCTCTTATCATTTTTATTAAATAACATGATTATACTATTAGAATTTACTTTTAAATATAGTTTTAGAAAAAAAGATTAAAAAAATAAGCCTCAGCTCGCCCATCATTCATCACCAATCAGAGCTCATAGGGTTCATCATCGGCTTATTTTCAAATTAGATTTAACCAAACATTACGCCGGCTTCTGTTTTGAACAATTCATCCTCTTTGGATTTGCTCATTACCTTATCAATAGCATCCATAAAGTCTGCTACGGTAATCTTGTCACGTTTTTCACGAATTGCAAACATACCGGCTTCAGTACATACGGCCTTTAAGTCCGCACCGGACAGGTCTTCTGTAATATCGGCAAGGGAATCAATGCTGACTTCCTCATCCAAGGACATGTTTTTGGTGTGGATTTTAAGAATTTCACGTCTGCCATCAACATTAGGAAGAGGAACTTCAATAAATCTGTCAAAACGACCTGGACGCAATAATGCAGGGTCCAATATGTCTGGCCTGTTGGTTGCACCAATAATTCCAATATCTCCTCTTGATTCGAATCCGTCAAGTTCCGCCAAGAGCTGCATTAAAGTCCTTTGAACTTCCCTGTCACCGCTGGTTGAACTTTTAAGCCTTTTGGC
>JAUNXN010000041.1 GCA_030539795.1 Methanobrevibacter sp. | reverse complement strand
CAAGCACGTGTAAAATACGAATTTTACGCATCTCAAGCTAAAAAAGACGGATATGTTGAAATCAAAGACATTTTCCAAGAATCATCCGACAACGAAAAGGAACATGCTAAAATCTGGTTCAAACTCTTAAACGGAGGTAAAGTACCTGACACTTTAACCAACCTTGCAGATGCGGCAGCCGGTGAACATGAAGAATGGACTGCAATGTACAAAGAATTCGCAGAAACTGCACGTGAAGAAGGATTTGAAGATATTGCAGCATTATTTGATGCAGCAGGCGCTACCGAAAAAGCACACGAAGACAGATACAACGCATTGACTGACAAAATCAATGCAGGCAAAGTATTCAAGAAAGATGAAGAAATCGCTTGGAAATGTAACAACTGTGGATACATCCATTATGGAACAGACGCTCCTGAAGTATGTCCATTATGTGACCACCCACAAGCACACTTCAGAAAACAAGATACTAGCTACATCTAGTTTCTTTTCCTTTTTTTCTTTTTTTTTAATTAATTATTTTAAATATTAATGACAAATATTTCTATCATAGATTTGCTATTTTGCTTTCAAAATTGTTATTTTGGTGATGGAAATGTGTACTGCAAGTAATTATATAACTGAAAATCATTATTTTGGCCGTAACTTCGACTATGAAATTTCATATAACGAAAGGGTTACAATAACTCCCAGAAACTATGAATTCAAATTCAGAAAAATTGACGATATCAAATCCCATTATGCAATAATCGGAATTGCCGCAGGAATTGATTCATATCCACTGTATTACGATGCATGCAATGAAAAGGGATTGGCTATTGCAGGTTTGAACTTTGCTGGAAATGCTGTTTACAGGGATTTCGAAGATGGCATGGTCAATATCACTCCTTTCGAGTTGATTCCGTATCTGCTTGGAAAGGCGGTCGATCTGGCCGAAGCAAGAGAATTGCTGGATGAAATCAACCTTGTAAACATTAACTTCGCAGATGAGCTTCCATTGTCCCCGCTTCATTGGATGATTTCAGACAATAGCGGCGAATCAATCATCGTTGAACCGATGGAGGACGGGCTTAAGGTTTATGACAATCCTGTTGGGGTCCTCACAAACAATCCTCCATTTGACAAGCAGCTTTTCTATCTGAACAATTACAGAAACCTGTCAAACAAAAATCCTGAAAACACATTTGGAGGAGATATTGATTTGGATGAGTATTCCAGAGGAATGGGTGGATTAGGCCTTCCAGGTGATTTGTCATCCGCTTCAAGATTTGCAAAGGTTGCATTTACCCGTGCAAATTCATACTCCGCTGGTGATGAGCAGAGCAGCGTCAGTCAGTTTTTCCATATTTTAGGTTCCGTTGAGCAGCAGAACGGATGTACATTCATTTCAGATCCGGACTTATATGAGTATACAATATACACATCCTGTTATAACACACAAAAAGGACTCTTATACTACCGAACATACAGCAATTCACAAATAACCTGTGTCGATTTGAATAAGGAGGATTTGGAATCTGAAGATTTGATAAATTATCTTTTAATTAACGAAGAGCAGATAAACTTTGTTAATTAATTTCTTTTTTTCTTTTTTTCGCAACCTTTATAATATATAACAATCTAATATCTATCTTAAAAAAGTGATATTATGATTGAAAACAACATTTGTCTTTTAACAGATAGTTATAAAGTAACTCATCACTATTTTTACCCTGAAGGCACTGAAAAAATCTATTCATACCTTGAAAGTAGAGTTGGTGCTGAGTTTAACAAAACAATTTTTTACGGACTTCAGTACATCCTAAAAAAGTATCTGGAAGGTCCTGTTGTAAGCCAGGAGAAAATCGATGAAGCCGATAGGCTGATTGCAGCTCACATCGCTGAAGGCATTTTCAACAGGGACGGATGGCAATACATTCTTGATGAGCATGACGGCTGCCTTCCGATAGAAATCAAAGCGGTTAGGGAAGGAACTCCAGTTGATGTAGGCAATGTATTGATGACCGTTGAAAATACAGATAAGAAATCATATTGGCTGGTCAATTACCTGGAGTCACTTTTGCTTCAGGTATGGTACCCTTCAACCGTTGCAACATTGTCTGCTGAAGTTAGAAAATTGTCCAACTTCTATTTGGAGGTTACAGGTTCTGTTAAAGATAATCTGGACTTCATGCTTCATGATTTCGGCTATAGGGGTGCAACCTCAACCGAATCTTCAATGCTTGCGGGTTCCGCTCACCTCTTGAGTTTTTCAGGAACAGACACCATTCCTGCCCTAACAATTCCTGGAAATTATTACAATGACTCAAACGTCTACGGCTTTTCAGTTCAGGCAACAGAGCACAGCGTAATGACCTCCCTTGGTCCTGAAGGCGAACTGAACCAAATTTTGAATGTTATCAATCAGGCTAAAGATGGGATCCTCTCCATTGTCATCGATTCATATGACTATAGAAACTTCCTTAAACAGGCCGCAATGTCAGGTTCCGAACTGAATGATGCCATTATGAACTTCTTGGATGTTGAGGGCAACAAGGTGGTATTCAGGCCGGACAGCGGTGAGCCTGTCTCAACAACAATTGATTGTCTGAACATTCTTGAAGGCGGCTTTGGATCATATCTCACAGATAAGGGATATAAGGTGTTCGATTCAAATATCGGCCTTTTGTGGGGAGACGGTTTGGACTATCACAAAATACGTGACATACTCTTTGCCATGAAATCCAACGGATGGGCGGCACAGAACATCATATTCGGTATGGGGGGTGGACTTCACTCATCCGTAAACAGGGATACCCAGAGAAATGCCTTCAAGTGTTCCGCTCAGTTAAGGAACGGCGAATGGCATGACATATTCAAAAACCCTCTTGATTCCAGTAAAAAGTCAAAGACCGGAAGATTCAAGCTAATCAGTCAAGATAATTCATTCAGAACAATTCCTATTGATGGTGAGGGTGAAGACTGCCTTCAAACAGTTTTCAAAAATGGAGAATTGCTGAGTGAAGACACTTTCGGCGACATCAAGTCAAGGGCATTGAAATATTCAAATTTCTTGTAAAAATTAACTGATGAAACATATTTAATTCATTGATTAATTTTTTTTACTTTTTTTGCAAAAATATCATTAGATAAACCGCTTATTATTTATACTATATATTCGATAAATAATAATAATCTAAACGTTTTACTGATTATCAGTGTTTAATTTGTATCAATGGAGGAATATTTTTGTCCAAGCTTAAAATTATTGCCGTGATGCTTGTGTTGATGGCCATGCTCTTAATGCCAACAGCATTTGCAGAGGAAAATCAAACAACAGTGGAGTTGGCAGATGATAGTGACGCTATATCTAGTGACTACTATTTTGATGCCGGTGCTGTCAATGATACTGGCAACGGAACAAAAGACAATCCATTTAAGGAATTAACGACTGATAAGATTCAGGATAATTCAGTAATTCATCTGGAAGATGGCGAGTATAATGTTAATAGTGCCATTGACAATAATAATCTGACTTTCATTGGAAAAAGCGCTAAGAATACAATCATCAATAATGCTGTCTTTACTTCATATTCCTCATTAACATTTATCAATCTGACTTTAAAGTCTTCAACAGTCACCAATAAAGGAGTCCTGACTGCTCAAAACGTTATTTTCAAGGATTCCTACAGAACAAAGGGAGGAGCCATTTATTCTGAATCAATCTATTCACAGATTAACATTTACAATTCCACATTTGAAAATAACCATGCCCAATACGGAGGAGCCATTTATGTTTCTCAAAACAATGTTTTAAATGTTTATGACTCCACATTCAAAAATAACTATGCTGAACTGTTTGGAGGAGCTATTGCAGCTGAAAATAAGGTCAATGTAACAATTAAAAGATCCAAATTCATTAATGATTATTCAACTCAAAACGCTGGAGGTGCCCTCTATATCAGGGATTCCACAAAATCCGTAGGTGAAAATCTGGAATTTAATAACTGCAGTGCCACATTCGGCGGAGCAATAGTCTCTTTAAAGTCAAACGTTACCTTAATCAATGTCAACGCCTACAATAACAAGGCCAAATACAATGGAGGCGCACTGTATTCAATGTATGGCTACGTTACCCTTAAGAATTCCATTTTCAACAGCAACTCTGCAGACAATGGAGGGGCGGTTTTTGCCGATGGAGTTGAAATATTCCATGTCTACTCCAACAGATTTACAAACAACGTTGCCCAGGATACTGCGGGTGGCCTGTATATCCTTTTAAGTGAAATATTCTATGATTCAATATTCGATAAGGCGCTTAACAATTCATTTTCAAATAACAGGGCAAAATACTCCAAGGATGCCTATAAGTCAAATGTCATTAATATGACCATTGGAAACGGAAACTATGCCCTTATTCATATTGACGGCGTTACATTTAATGGCACTTTGCCAAGCAAATATGATTTAAGGGATTATAATTGGGTTACTTCAGTTAAAAATCAGGGAAGCGGCGGAAACTGCTGGTCATTTTCATCCCTTGCTGCATTGGAATCATGTATCCTGAAGGCAACCGGAAAGTCATATGACCTGTCTGAAGGAAACATGAAGAATATCATGTCACTTTTCTCCGATTACGGCTGGAACATGCCTACTAATGACGGGGGCTATGATGATATGGGTGTCGGATACCTTACAGCTTGGCTGGGTCCGGTAAATGAAAATGAGGACAAGTATTATGACAAGTCCACTATTTCTCCTCTATTGGACAGCATGATTCATGTACAGAATATTCTGTTCTTATCAAGATCTGATTACACAGACAACGATGCAATTAAAAGAGCAATCATGAATTATGGTGCCGTTTCATCATGCATCTACTGGAGCGGTTCCAATCTTAAGAATAGTGTAAATTATTATTGTTATAATCTTACTTTTTATGAGAATGGTAAAGCCAAAGAACATAGTGCTAACCATGCTGTAGTTATTGTCGGTTGGGATGACACTTATAGTAAATCCAACTTTAAAGTTACCCCTCCTGGAGATGGAGCATGGATAATTAAAAACAGTTGGGGTTCTGCCAGTGGTGAAAAAGGATATTACTATGTTTCATATTACGATAAAAAGCTTGCAACTGTCAATAAATCTGATGTTTCATACACATTCATATTAAATGATACCATCAAATTCGATAAGAATTACCAATATGACATTCCTGGAAGGACTGATTACTTCTTCAACACTTCAAGCACAGTCTGGTATAAGAACAAATTCAGGTCAACTGCCAATGAGTATCTCGCTGGCGTATCAACATATTTTGAAAAGGAAACCTCATGGGACTTGTCAATTTATGTTAACAGTGTTTTAAAGCTCACCCAATCCGGAAAGTCCTCGTCAAGCTATTCAACAATAGAGCTAAGCAAAATGATTCCACTTAGGATTGGTGATGTTTTTGAAATTGAATTTAAGATAAGCGTTAAGGGCGATGCGGGAATCCCTATTTCAGAAGCGGTTTCCCTAAACCATGAATTCTACACAGAAAATATTTCCCATATCAGCCATGACGGCATTAACTGGATTGATTTATACGGTTTGGCATGGACTTATCCGGGCCATACCTACACTTCTCAAGTTGCATGTATTAAGGCATTTACAATTATCAACGCTAATGACCATTCATCAGGAGGCGAAAAACTATCTCAATCAATCAAGGTTGATGATTTAGAGTGCTACTTAAATGAAAACTACAGATTCTCAGTCAAGGTTGTTGACAAGTCCGGAAACGCTCTTGTTGACAAAAAGGTTTCATTCACCATTGACGGCAAGACATTCAATACAAATACCAACCGAGAAGGAAAAGCCATTCTTGACTATGTCTTTGATGAGGTTGGAAAATACAGCATTTCCATTTCCTCACCGGCTGAAGACAATTACTTGAGCTCATCTTATTCAGCATCTTTCAACGTCAAATCAACAATCAATCTTCCGTCTGAAACTGTATATGCATTAAATTCCAAATATTCAGTTAAGCTATTTGATGTAAACGGAAGCGGAATCAACGGAGATGTTACTGTTTCCATTGGAGCTAAAATATATGATATAACCTGCAAAAACGGTTCAGCAAGTTTGAGTGTGGATCTGGCTCCTGGATCTTATGTGGTAAACATATTCAATCCGCTAACCAACGAATCATTGACCCAATCAATCAAGGTAGTTGAAAGAATCACTAAAAACAATGATTTGACAATGTATTATGGCGCAGGCAAATACTATAAGGTGAAAGTTGTAAACGACCATGGCAAAGTCCAGGCGAATCTCAAAGTGACCTTTAAGGTAAACGGCAAGACCTACTACAGATACACTGATTCAAACGGCTATGCTTCATTAAAGATATCTCTTACTCCTAAAAAATACACAATAACTGCTACATATAAGGGATATAAGGTATCAAATAAGATTACCGTTAAAAAGACCATCATTGCCTATGACAAGACAGTCAAAAAGGGAAAGACCATCAAGTTCTCTGCCAAATTGTTAAGTTCAAAGGGCAAAATCCTGAAATACAAAAAGCTCACAATCAAGTTCAAGGGTAAGAAATATACGGTCAAAACCAACTATAAAGGAATAGCTACCTTGAAAATAACTAAAAAATATAGGATTGGAAGATACACAATAACTACCAGCTATGGCAGTGCTAAAATAAGTAATAAGATAACAATTATAAAATAAGGTTAAAAAACCTTATTTATTTGCTTTAACTAATTTACGGGCTGCTTTTAAATCGGTATTATAGATATGTCCTGATGTTGAGTGATAGTGAACTCCACCAAAGTTTAGTTTTTCACCCATAATCTCCTTGTTGACTTCTTCTTTCATTTTCAATCCGAGGTATGCGATGAAGAACATGTTTGAATAGAATGCGCCGAATATGTCATTGCTTCTGAAGATGCAGTGAATGGTCAGCTCATTGTTACGCACAAGGCATTGCAGGAATTGAAGGCATGGAATATCTTCCCTGTCGGAGTCAAGTTGGGGATCGATTGTAACTGCAACAGCCCTGTTTGATCCTGTTGCTGTTAGGATTCTTTCCTTCATGGTGTTGAACTGGTCAATGTCAAAGTGGGCATAGATACGATTCGGATAAGTGTATACGAATCCCTGGTCGTCAGGATTTTCCGCTGATTTTACATATTCATATAATGCATCACTTTTGATTGGGCAGCCTTCCATGTCGAATCTTCCGGATTTTATGTCATCCAGTAACATTTCAGGGGTGTAATTTTGATATTTTGCTCTGAATTTCAAATCAAATGGATCGTCAATTATGTAGAAGTTTCCTAAGTTTTCCAATAAATGATGATTTGAGTCCTTATAAGTTTCCTTTCCTTGCTTTAAGATTTTATCTACAAAATCCAAGTAACATTGATTTATAGTTAACATTTCATACAGCTCCGTTATATTGGTTAAAGTTTTGTTGGGTAAACTATATAAAGATTTAACAGGTTCCATAAATTCGAAAATTCGATGATGATTTTTATTAGAAATGGTCATTTTTCAATCGCTTCATGTAGATTGCACGATTTCATTTTCTATTTTTTGCATAAGGTTTTCATTATCTTTAAGATGGCTTCAATATTTTAAGTTGAAAAAATTTGAAAAGTAGTTTTCGGTGATGGCACTTTTAATTAGGTTATTCGAATTCAGTCGTCAACATTTTTGATGAATTTTGCGGGAATGCCTCCGACTATTGTGTTTGGGGCGACATCCTTTGTGACAACCGCACCGGCCGCTACAATGGCACCTTCACCTATTGTAACTCCCGGAAGCACAGTGACATTTGAGCCAAGCCATGCCTTATCTCCAATATGTATTGGAGCGGGATACATGTCAGCCCTATTTTCAGGTTCCTTTGCATGGTTTAAGGTTAAAAGGCATGCGTTATGCCCAATCAGAACGTCATCGCCAATGTATATTCCGCCCTGGTCCTGCATTTTGCAGCCTGAGTTTATGAATACGTTTTCACCGACATGGATATTCTTGCCGAAGTCGGTGTTGAATGGCGGAATCAAACCTAAGGTCCTGTTGGCAGGCTTTCCGGTCAGTTCGCCAAACAGTTCCTGAATCTCTTCAGCGGTGTGAAATTCACTGTTGATTTTATGGGTAATCTTCAATGCATCCTGAAGTGATTCATGCATCAACTGATGCTCTTTTGAATTTGCAATAATTTTTTTTCCACTATTTACATGCTCCAGATATTCTTCCAATTTCATTTTTACACCTATGTATACTTGACCATAAGTCCAAACAGTTCCTTTGCCATGTCAGTTGAATCCTGCTTTGTGATGTTTTCAGGAATTTCATATACGAATGTAGGATATCCCGCCTGAGCTATTGGCTTTGATACTAAAACTGCGGATGTTGACTGGTATGTTTCATTTCCGGTTCTAGGATAATATCCGAAATCAGTTGTTTTATTGATCTTTTTGGCTATTTTGACTGAGGCATTATCCATTTCCGGGGTTGCAAGGTAAAATCCTTCGCCGTACCATTCCACATGGGAATGGCTTATTATCACGCAATCCGCATCGGATTTGGTAACGTCAGGATTTACAAAGTCATGAACTAGGCTTTCGCCGTTTGCACGGCTTTTCTTGTAGTTTTTAGGGTCTTTAGTTACATTGACCTGATAATGTATGATCTTAACATCATCTGTTTCATTTGCAAATTCCTTTGCCGCTTTAATTTCAGGATTGATTGCAAGCTTTTCTCTTGGATGAATTCCTGTAATCAATGCGATTGTGTGGTTGGCGCTTTCATTACCGTATACTATTTTTTCTACTGTACCCAAACTTGTATTTCCAAGTACACGATATGGTGAATTTTCAATCTGCTCGTTTTCATAGTAAATGAGTGCACCAAGAATTAACAAAAAGATTACAATGAGAATGATTTTTGTTTTCCTTTTCAAGTTTTCACCTTTAATAGATATTTTAATCATTTTAATATATTATTTTTTTGTTGTTTTGTATTATTGTTGAGGTCAGAATGACCTCAACGCCAAATTCAGGGAAATTCTCATTGACTTTATAGTTATATTTTCTGCACGAATGTAAAGATATTAATCTAATCTTTACAATAATTGGTTTGTTTTTAAAATATATATCTTTTTTGTTGTTTTAAAGCTAATTAATGCAATATAAATTGAATTTAACCATATTAAAGCAATATTCGTATAATAAAAAAATATTATATACCTTGATTTCAATACTATTATATGGGTGAAGGCATGACAAATAGGAATTATCTTTTAAAGGGCATCAATTTCCTGATTTTCATTGACTGTTTGATGATTGCCTATGCGTTCCTGTTTCAGGTTCAGGGCGTCATGCTGAATTTCATTTATCTTTTTGATGTTGCCTTATGTTTGGTTCTTCTGGCTGACTTTTTCTACAAGGTCAATGGAGAAGATGGCAAAATGTCGTTTTTAAAAAAGAATATCCTGTATTTCATTGGAATATTGCCTCTGGAACTGATATTTCCATTGCCATCCCTTGCTTTTCGCTTTTTGATACTGGTAAAGGTGTTGAGATTATCCGAGTTCGTTGAAAGGCGCTTCCATATCCTATTCGAATTCTTTGAAAACACCAAGGTCGACATTCTTTTGTGGTGGATTCTCTTTGTAATTATAGTTTTCACATTCGTTATTTATTTGCTGGACCCGTCATTGAATCTGGTCGACAGCCTATGGTTTGTAATGAGCACATTGACGACGGTGGGATATGGTGATGTCACTCCAAATACTCTGGTGGCCAAAGCCAGTTCACTGATACTGCTCATCCTCGGAGTTTTCATATTCTCCACGCTGACAGGCGCAATATCCTCATACTTTACCGATAAGGTCATAAACATCGACAGCGATGTGGAGGAAAACGTGGTGATCCTTCATGAGAAAATCGACAGAATTGACAATGAGCTTGAAGCCGTCAAGAATGAGCTTGCAGCATCACGTGAAGAAAACATGAGGCTGCATGAGAAAATAGATGAACTGCTTAAAAGGTAGTTCTTTGAATATCCAACTAATTTTTTTATTTATTTTAAGCTAAATTTAATATCTGTTCAATTTTTAGATACTTTTATATATCTTCTTAAATATAATTACAAATACTTAAATCTTTAAGTAAAAATCCAAAACGAGTGAAATTATGACAAACGAAGATTTTGCAAAGAAAATTAAAGACATTAGAGATAGACAGAACATGACAATCGAAGAGCTTGCTGAGAGAAGCGGCGTAAAACTTGAAGTGCTAAAGGCCATGGAAGCTGGAGAGGTTATCCCTTCACTTACACCGTTAACCAAAATGGCAAGAGCTCTTGGAGTACGTTTAGGAACATTTCTAGATGATACACCTGAACTTGGACCTGTTGTTACAAGAGGCGGAAAGACAGAAAACTCCCTATACTTCTCAGGAAGGGAAGATGTTACAAACGCAACCAATCTTGAATTCCACTCCTTAGGTGCAGGAAAAATTGACAGAAACATCGACCCGTTCATAATCGACATTGAATATGAAGAGGGAGAAAAGGAACTGTCCTCTCACGAAGGTGAAGAGTTCATTTATGTTTTAGAAGGCGAAATTGAAGTTATTTATGGTAATGAGAAATACACCATTGGAAAAGGAGATACAATCTTTTATGATTCAGTAGTACCGCACCACCTTCACGCAAGCGGTGAAGACAAGGCGAAAATACTTGCAGTGCTATACACTCCATATTAGATAGAATTGAGGATTTGATAAAATGTTTGAAATAATTGAAAACCAACAGAAAAAAGTATTTGGAATTTTCACTCTGGGTTTGGATTTGCGTTTGCTGCTGTTGGGTTTGCACAAACGTTTTATCAGTATTGGGAATGTTGAAAATAGAAAAATGGAGGTTTTCCAATGAGTGAATTATTTACAGAACTCCCATTAGGGAAATTTTTTGAATCAATGGTTGAAAAACAGCCTGATCATGAATTTATAGTTTATCCGGATAGGAATTTAAGGTTTACATATAAGGAATTTGATGAAAGAATAGACAACCTGGCAAAAGGAATGCTTGCTATCGGAATTGAAAAAGGCGACCATGTTGGAATATGGGCTAAAAACGTTCCGGAATGGTTGACCTATATGTTTGCAACAGCCAAAATAGGTGCAACAATCGTAACAGTCAACACAGCTTATCAGGCCCATGAGCTTGAATATGTATTGGGCCAGTCCGACATGAAAGCGTTGGCCATGACCGACGGATTCAGGGATACAAGCTATTTTGACATTATAAATCAGCTTGTTCCGGAACTCAAAAGCTGTGCAAGGGGCCATCTTGTTTCTGAGAAATTCCCACATTTGAAATTCATTTTCCACGTAGGCCAGGAAAAGCATCGCGGAATGTATAACACTAACGAATTATTGCTTTTGGGCATGAGCTATGACGATGAGGAATATCAGAAGGTAAAGGATGCCGTAACCCAATATGACGTAATCAACATGCAGTACACTTCCGGAACTGAAGGTTTTCCAAAAGGGGTAATGCTTACTTCCCGTAACATTGTAAATGACGGTTACTACATTGGAGAAAACATGAACTACACTCCTGCAGACAGGCTTCTTCTTCAGGTGCCTCTTTTCCATTGTTTCGGAACAGTTTTAGGCGTAATGGCAGTAATCACTCATGGTTCCACCATGGTTGTTTTGGAGGAATATGACCCTCTTTTGGCTATTTCATCAATTCAGAAGGAAAAGTGCACATCAATCTATGGCGTTCCTACCATGTTTATAGGCATGATGAACCATCCGATGTTTGAGATGTTTGACATGTCCTCCTTAAGGACAGGTATCATGGCAGGTTCAACATGTCCTGTTGAAACCATGAAGGATGCAATTGAAAAAATGAACATGAA
>JAUNXN010000144.1 GCA_030539795.1 Methanobrevibacter sp. | reverse complement strand
TTCAAGTTTACTTTAATTTTTCTAAATTATAGTAACATTTATATACTATGCAAATAAACTTATTAAATAGAGGTTCATAACATATTTTGTTATACCTGTAAATTGATCATTATTTTTTTATACTCGAGGAAAGCAAATAAAACACCGAGCTTTCCTCACCTCCTTAAGTTTTTAATACTTGTTTTACATATTTATAATCATGATTAAGAAAATACCTGTAATTGATTTGAAACAACACCGGGCCGTCAGCGGCAAATCCGGAATGAGAGATACCTATAAACCATTAAGCACAGTTTTTGCATCTTCCTCCAATCCTGTTGATATCGCCCAGGGACTGAAACTGAATGGTGCAGATGAGATGTACATCGCCGATTTGGATTTGATTGAATCAGTGGGGCACAACATCAACGATGTGAAGATGGTGAATACCATTTTGCCGGTAATGTTTGACGGCGGAGTTAAAAACTGCGAGGCCTTTGAATTTTTCCTGGATTATGCATTTAAGATAATCATTCCAACCGAAACCCTTGAAAGCATTGAAGAGATGGAAAAGATATTTGAAAAATATCCGAAAGAAAGAATTGTCGTAAGCGTGGACGTAAAGAACAATGAACTGCTATCTAAAAATTTTGACATGACCCTATCAGAATTCAAGGAAGTTCTGATAAGGTTGGATCCCAACGAGATTATCCTTCTGGACATTACAGGTGTTGGAACTGAAAAGGGATACAATAAAAAATTGCTTGAAGAGTTTGAAGATTTAAAGGAAAAATTGATAATTGCGGGTGGTTTGAATAAGGACTCCTTAGGTGAGTTGGAGTCATTGGGTATAAAAAAAGTGTTGATAGGAACTAGCCTGCATTCAGGCGAAGTAAGACTTCTAGACTAGTACGCTTAAGATTAAATAAGGGAATATGCAAGCTATTATGAATAAAGCAATGCCTAATCCTAGTTTATTTCTATCATTTTCTAATGATCCTGATATTATAAATACAAATCCAAAGAATCCACAGATTACAGGAAGAATATGTGAAAATATAGTTGTTCCAATTACTGCCATTTTAAATCACTACTATAATTTACATTTTTTAATTATTTAAATATAACTTAATTATACTTTAAAGTTTCTATTTCATAGATTAAATAACTTTTTTATTAGTTGCCTTTCAAATATTAAAGATATGAGAATTGATGTGCATCATCACCATAAGAAAGCGGGCGAAAATCTGGCATTCGTCTTTTTCATGAATCTGGCTTTCAATATAATCGTGATTGTCGGAGGCCTTGCTACAAACAGTATGGCAATACTTGCAGACTGCATCCATGACCTGTCAGATACCATTTCAATAGCCCTGGCCTGGTTTTTGGAACATGTCGCTCAAAAGGACTCAAGCGACACTTATTCCTATGGCTATCAGAGATTTTCAATCCTAGGTGCGGTTATAATTTCCATTTTTGTTATTATTATGGCTTTTGTAATCCTTCAGGAAGCCATTCCGAGGTTGTTCGCACCGGAAGAAGTTGATGCTGGTGGGATGCTTATGGTGGCGATTGTAGGGATAATCTTCAAATCAATTTCAGTTCATCGCCTTCACAAAGGTGAAACATTCAATGAAAAGGCGATATTGTTCCATCAGTTGGGTGATGTGTTTGAATGGATAGCCATTCTGGTTTTAAGCCTGATTTTGATGTTCTGGGAAGGGGCGCCTTATTTGGATCCTTTTGTCTCAATAGGAATCGCATTGTGGCTGATAGTCAACCTTGGAAGAAACCTCTACAAGTCCGTTGAGGTTCTGCTTCAAAAGACACCTGACCATTTTGACGTTGAGGAATTCAAAAGTGGCGTTTTAAAAATAGAGGGCATTGAAGGAATCGACGATTTTCATGTCTGGTCCTTGGACGGAATCGATTCTGTTTTAACGCTGAAAGTCAGCATTGATGATATTGCAAATCAGGATAAAGTTAAAAAAGAGATTTATACTATCGCATCCAAATATCACATTGTAGACATTACCATAGAATTTGACTGAATGGGGAATTACATGACGCTTGTTGTTATTGGGCCTGTAACGGAAGATTTGATTATTATCGGTGAGGAAGAATCCAGAAAAGTCGGCGGGGCTACCTACTTTCAAAGCTTTGTTTTTGAGGAGTTCTACAATGATTATCTGGCTATTGTAAACTGCGGTGATGAAAGTCTGGTCAATGGTTTTCCTTCAAAGGATAAGGTTAAGGTAATTTTAAAGGAGGATACTCATTTTTTCATCAACAGATATCCGTTTAAGGATGACCGGGATGTTCGTGAACAGCTAAGCAATTTTGCAGACATTCCGATTTTGAAATCAGACCTGGAGGATATTCTGCCTGAAGAGATTGATGCATTTATAGTAAACCCCCTCAACAGATATGATTTTCCACCCGAAACAATGGACTATCTTAAAAGTTTCAATGTTCCGATTTTCATGTCAGTTCAGGGATTTTTAAGATGTCCTCTTGATGAAGTAAATGGGAATTACACTATAAAATTAGATGACTTTGACGCCTTAAGCGACATTTTGGAAGGCGCCAAATCAATATTTCTTGATGAGCGTGAATTGAACATCATAGGTTTGGGCTTTGATGTAGATGAGATGGTCGTAACTAACGGTAGCAATGGATCCAGAATAATTGGTGATGCGGAAATAAAAATAGATGCTGTGGAATGTGAAGATGTTGTGGATACGACAGGCTGCGGAGACACTTATATGGCTGCATATATAACACAGAAATTATTGTTAGAATCATCTGAAAATGCTGGAAAATTCGCATCCAAAATTGCCAGTGACAAAATTAAGCGGTTTGGCCCTTATAATCTAAAATAGTTAATTTTTTTAAATTTCACGCACTTTTTTTAAAAACTTTCATTTTTAATTTTCTTATAAGAATATTTTTATAATTTATAAAAGAAACTTTATTGTATATTAAATATTAAATATTCTGATTTACCACATTATTTTACTGCATCTGGAGATATGCCTCCAAGTCCTAATCCAAAAAATGTGACTAATGTTGGAAAATATGTTAGAGAACTTTATGGAGAGTTTATTAGTCTTGAAACAAATTAT
>JAUNXN010000040.1 GCA_030539795.1 Methanobrevibacter sp. | reverse complement strand
AAAAAGTAATGAGAAGAATCAAGGAAAACATTTTCTGGGCATTTGCATATAACTCTATATTGATTCCAATTGCGGCTGGCGTTCTATATCCTGCTTTTGGCATTACATTCGAACCGGCACTTGCAGGATTGGCTATGGCATTGAGTTCCGTAACGGTCATAACTCTTTCATTGATGCTTAAGAGATATGTTCCTGAAATAAAAAGAAGTAAAAATTAATTGATTTAAATCAATTAATTATTTTTTAATTTTAAAACCAGCTTTCTGATTTTTCAAGCAATTCGTCGATGATTGTTGGTATGGATCCGATATAGGTGTGAGGGTCCATGAGTTTGTCAACGTCTTCTTTGGTTAGGTATTTTTTAACCTCTTCATCTTCTAGAATTAGCTCGCCAAGCAATAATTTTTCTTTGTTGGCTTTAATAGCATTTTTCCTTACAATTCCGTATGCAGTCTGTTTTCCCATTCCTGCACGGGTAAGTTCTGCCATCAATCTTTCAGCCATGATTAAACCATTGGTCAAGTTTAGGTTTCTTTCGATGTTTTCATCATAGAATACCAAATTATTCATCAATTTAATGGTTAGGTTAAGGATGTAGTCGGTTAGAATACAGCTTTCCGGAAACATAATCCTTTCACAGGAAGAGTTGGTCAAGTCTCTTTCATGCCAGAGAGGGTTGTTGTCCAATGCAGCATTTACAAATGATTTTACAATTCTTGCAACACCACAAATCCTTTCAGCAGTAATAGGGTTCATTTTATGAGGCATGGTACTGCTTCCCACTTGTTTTTCAGGATCGAAGTACTCTCCCACTTCCATGATTTCAGTTCTTTGCAGGCTTCTGATTTCTAATGCGATTTTATCTAAAGTACTTGCGATATTGGCCAAAACACTTATAAATTCAACATGGTTGTCTCTTTGCACTACTTGGTTTGTAATTGTAGCTGCAGGCAATCCTAAAATTTCTGCAACTGTTTTGTGTATTTCCCATCCTTGCTCACCTAAGGCTGCAGTAGTACCTACTGCCCCGTCCATCATTCCAATACAAACGTTATTCTCAGCATGTTCCAATCTTTCGTATTGTCTGTGGAGTTCGTCTGCCCATAGACCGAATTTCATTCCGTAAGTGGTTGGAAGAGCATGTTGTCCGTGTGTACGTCCAATACATACTTTCATTTTGTTTTCACTTGCTAAATTAAGCATTATTTTTGTTAATCTTTCTAATTTTTCTTTTAGCACAGTTATTGAATCTTTAATTAATAATGAATTTGAACTGTCTACAATGTCATTAGATGTTGCTCCGAAGTGCACATATTCTCCTGCACCATTTTCACAAACTTCAGTAATTGATTTTGATAAAGCTGCAATATCGTGGTTGGTTTCTGCTTCGATTTCTTTCATTCTTTCTAATTTAACGTATTTTGTATTAGCTTTTGCTGCAATTTCGTCTGCAACTTCCTGCGGTATTATACCGAGTTTTCCTTCAGCCTGAGCTAATGCAGACTCAACATCTAACATTCTTTGTAATTTATTTTCCTCTTCCCAGATACTTTTCATTTCGGGAGTCCCATATCTAAATTCAATAGGGTGTATAGCCATTTCATATCAACTCACATAATTATTTGACAATATTATAATATTTTGATTTTTCATTATTAATATTTTAAGATTTTTTGGAAAGATTTATATATGGTATACTTAAAGAATAATAAACACTATTATTAACTGAATAATAGGTGATTAATTGGAAACTAAAATAAGACAGTTTCGCCAAGAAAAAGGCATCACTCAACAGCAGCTTGCCGATTTGGTTGGTGTGACTCGTCAAACAATAAATGCTTTAGAAAACGCTCGCTATAACCCTTCCTTATTATTAGCCTATCGTATAACAAAGATTTTAGGTAAAGATGCAATTGAGGATATTTTTGTCTTTGATGAAAATGATTGAATGCTGTTAATTTGTGATGTTGTATTGTCAAATTTTGTAATTGATTAATAAGTCTGCTTTATCTAATTTTTTTCAATGAATTTTTTTCTTGATAGATATGTCTTTATTTAATGAAACGCTTAAAAATATTCCTTTAAAAGAAGTATTATTTTTAATAATTATCTTATTTTTAATTCAATTTATTTTTAATTCTTTAAACATTGTTCATATAAATTCTGTTTGGATTTATATTTGCATAATAATTTATTTTTTTTATAAATTAAGAAATAATTTTTCAAGTCTTAAAGAAGATTTTGCCGGTATTTTTCAGTTTAATGTAGTGAAATATGTCTTGATTATTGTTATATTGAATATTTTTCTTTCTTATGGATTTTTATATTTGTCTGATTGGATTTTGGTAGTATTTCCAAGTATAAATGATTTTTTAAATCTTCAATTTTTTCATGTTGGCGCGAACAATTCCCTGATGGTGATTGGCGGTTTAATTGCCACCATTTTTGTTTCACCGATTTCTGAAGAATTGATATTCAGGGGTGTCTTGCTTAACAAATTAAAATTGATAGTGCCTACACTATTTGCGATATTGATTTCCTCATTGCTGTTTGCTTCTTTGCATCCTTTCGGAAGCGTTATATCAGCTTTTATTTTTGCATTGTGCATGGCCATTCTGTATATCAGAACAGACAATATTATGGTTCCAATTTTTGCCCATTTCCTGAATAACCTATTTGCTGAAGCTATTGTGTTTTTGGATAAGGGCAATATCCTGTTTACGAATGATTTGGTAATGATTTCAGTATCTCTTTTGGCGGTTGTTTCCGGACTTGTCCTTACTGTATCAATTATTAGGGAATTGAATAATATTAAATAATAATAAGTTTAGATATGTAAACATGGATTTGAGAAAAATAGGTATTCTTTTAATATTTGTCGGAATTTTTGTCACAGTTTTATTTGTGAATAATGATAAGATCTTTGTTCCTGCATTAACAATTACTGTTTTAGGATTTTTCATTACCGTTGTCGGTTTCGTAATCGAAATCAGGAAACAGAAAATCAAAAATGACCAGTTGGATAAGGATATTGACACTATTCTCCAGCCTTTAATTACTAAATATTCCAATTTGAACAAGCAATATCGCAGTGAATTCGAAGGTGAGGAGTATGCTCAAAAAAGACTTCAATTGAATAGTGATTTGGAAAGGGAAATCACAGAAAAACTCCCTTACTTGGAAAGCAGGGAAATAAAAAAAATTGTAATTCAATTCAGTCAACAGCAAGACAAGATGAATTAAATTTTTTTGAATTTATTTTACAATGTACATTTTGTTACAACAAGGTTTTAAATAGTACATTATACTAACTATAATATGTGAAAAAATATTAAGTGAGATTTATGTTTTCCCCGAATTTAGACGATGTAAAAAAAATTGCAAAAAATAATGAATATAAGCGAATCCCAATATCTTATGAATTATTTTCAGATATTGCGACACCTGTTGAAGTTTTAAAAATTTTAAAGGCTATCAGTAACCATACTTACATGCTGGAAAGTGTTGAGGATTCACAAAAATGGGGAAGATACACTTTTTTAGGATTTGATCCTCTATTGGAATTCACATGTCAAAATGGAGTTGTCACCATTAAGGGAGACAAGGATTTCAATGAATTGAATGAGGATACAATAATAATAGATACTGATAATCCTGGAGAAATCATTAAAGATTTGGTTAAAAGGAATAAATCTCCAAAACTAAATCATTTACCACCATTCACAGGAGGTTTTGTGGGATATTTTGCATATGATTATATAAAATATTCCGAACCTTCTTTGAATTTGGACGCTGAAAACCAGGACCAGTTTAAGGATATTGATTTGATGTTATTTGACAAGGTGATTGCCTTTGATAATTTCAGGCAAAAGATTGTCATCATTGTCAATATGAAGACTGATGATTTGGAAAATAATTATAAAAGGGCATGTGATGAACTGCTTGAAATTGCTGATTTGATTAAAAACGGCAAAAAAATCGAAACTGAACCGCTCAAATTAAAATCTGACTTTAAACCTGCATTTTCACGTGAAAAATACTGTGAAATGGTGGATAAGGCAAAACATTACATTCGTGAGGGGGATATTTTCCAGGTTGTCCTGTCAAATAGAATCGAAGCCGAAATTTCAGGAAGCCTATTCGACACCTATAGGGTCTTGAGAACAACAAATCCTTCTCCATACATGTTCTATTTCTCAAGCAATGATATTGAAATAGCAGGGGCATCTCCCGAAACGTTAGTCAAGTTGAATGACAATAAACTTTACACATTCCCTCTGGCAGGAACAAGACCTCGTGGAAAAACCGAAGAAGAGGATTTGCAATTGGAAAAGGAATTGTTGGCCGATGAAAAGGAACTGGCAGAGCATAACATGCTAGTTGACCTGGGGCGTAACGATATTGGAAGAATTGCGGAAATCGGTTCTGTTAGGGTTGACAAGTATCTCTCAATTGAGCGATTCTCACATGTGATGCATATTGGATCCACTGTCACTGGAGATTTGAGGGAAGGTTTGGATTCCCTTTCCGCCATCGATTCGATTTTGCCTGCCGGAACATTATCAGGAGCCCCAAAAATAAGGGCATGTGAAATCATTAATGAACTTGAAAATAACAAAAGAGGAATTTACGGCGGCGCTATCGGATATGTTGATTTAAGCGGGAATATTGACACATGCATTTCAATTAGAATAGCCTTTGCCAGAAACAACAAGGTTTTCATCCGTTCCGGAGCGGGCATCGTTGCAGATAGTGTGCCTGAAAAGGAGTTTGAAGAGTGCTTGAATAAAGCGGCTGCGGTTATCAATGCATTGAAAATTGCTGATGGAGGGATAGAATGATTCTTTTAATAGACAATTATGACAGTTTTTCATATAATCTGTTTCAATTGGTGGGCGAAATCAACTGTGACATTATAGTTTCAAGAAATGACAAGATAACTATTGAGGAAATCACTGAACTAAACCCCGAATGCATAATTTTATCACCGGGTCCGGGAAAACCTGAAAATGCGGGAATATGCATTGATGTTGTAAAAGAGTTCCATGATAAAATACCGATTTTAGGAGTTTGTTTAGGCCATCAAGCTATTTGTGAAGCGTTTGGAGGCAAAGTTTCTCATGCGAAAAGATTGATGCACGGCAAATCATCAGACATATCTCTGGATTATGACTTCATCTTCAAAGGATTGCCGGCTGAAATAAACGTCGGAAGATATCATTCATTAAGTCTGGTCGAGGATACTCTTCCTGATTGTCTGGAAATCATTTCAAAGGCCAAGGATGACGGTGAGATAATGGCCGTAAAACATAAGGATTTCAATATTTATGGTCTTCAGTTCCACCCGGAATCAATATTGACTCCTGATGGATTAACAATTATGAGAAATTTTATGGAAAAAGTTGAAAGAGGGATTTTATGATTAAAGAAGCAATTTTAAAAGTATATAAACATCAAGATTTAACTTATGATGAAGCTTATCAAACTATGGACGAAATCATGAGTGGTGAAGCAAGTGAAGTTCAAATGAGCGCTTATTTAACAGCAATGTCAATGAAAGGTGAAACCATTGATGAGATAACTGCATCTGCAGAAGCTATGAGGGCTCATTGTGTAAGGTTGTTAAACGATAAGGAAGTTTTGGAAATTGTCGGAACCGGTGGAGACGGTTCAAACACATTCAATATTTCAACAACCTCTTCCATTGTCATTTCAGCTGCAGGAATTCCTGTTGCCAAGCATGGAAACAGGTCTGCATCCAGTAAATGCGGTGCAGCTGATGTGCTGGAGGCATTAGGAGTTAATATTTACATTGAACCCGAAAAAAGCTTAAAATGCTTGGAGGAAATCAACCTCTGCTTCCTATTTGCTCAAAATTATCATTTGTCAATGAAATATGTGGCAAATGTTCGCAAGGAACTTTCAATTAGGACTATATTCAATATCCTGGGGCCATTAACCAATCCTGCCGGTGCTACAATGCAGGTTTTGGGCGTTTATGAAAAGGAACTTGTCGAACCGTTAATGGATGTATTGAAGAATTTGGGCGTTGCATCTGCAGTGTCTGTTTATGGATTGGATGGAATGGATGAGATTTCAGCAAGTGACAAAACTTTTGTATGTGAACTTAAAGATGGTAAAACAATGTCTTATGAAATTTCACCGGAATATTTCGGCATGGAGCTGTCCTCAAAAGAGGATCTTGTCGGCGGCGATGCTCATGAAAATGCCGAAATCACATTGTCAATATTGAATGGTGAAAAAGGACCAAAAAGAAATGCCGTTCTGTTAAATTCCGCTGCAGGCTTGTATGTTGCAGGCAAAGTCGAATCCTTAAGGGATGGCGTTGAGATGGCTGCGGAAATTATCGATTCCGGAAGGGCAATGGAACAACTTGAAAAATTTATTGAATTTACAAATAGCTGATGATTATGTTGGATGAGATTGTAGAAAAAACAAAACAGAGAGTTGAAAAGGCAAAAGAGATAATTCCTTTGGATGAACTTAAAGATGAAGTGTCTAAATTAGGAATAAATGATGATTTTCCATTCAAAAAGGCTTTAAGCGGAGAGGATATTGCAATCATTGCGGAAGTCAAAAAGGCTTCCCCTTCAAAAGGATTGATTGCTGAGGATTTTGACTATTTAAAAATTGCAAAAGAATATGAAGAGGCTGGAGCAAGTGCCATTTCAGTCTTGACAGAACCTTATTTCTTTCAGGGCGATGACGATTATTTAAAGGAAATTGCTGAAGCTGTTGACATTCCAGTCTTAAGAAAGGACTTTGTAGTCGATGAGTATATGATTTGGGAAGCCAAATTGCTTGGGGCATCTGCAGTGCTGCTGATTGTTTCAATATTGGATATTGTCCAGCTAAAAAAATATTTGGATTTGGCTCATGATTTGGGTCTCTCCGCAATTGTCGAAACCCATGACGGTGATGAGATAATGCGCGCCATGACTGTTGGGGCGGAAATCATAGGCGTAAACAATAGGAACTTGAATGATTTTACTGTTGACATTGAAAATAGTATCAGCTTACGTAGATGTGTCGGTGAAGATGTAATATTTATTTCTGAAAGTGGCATTAAAACAAAGGAAGATGTCACCAGATTAAAGGAAAATAATGTTGATGCGGTTTTAATAGGCGAAACTTTAATGAAAAGTGATGATAAGAAGGCAATGATTTTGGAGCTGAAGAATGGTTAAAGTTAAAATCTGCGGACTTAAAAGATTGGAGGACATAGAAATAGTAAATAGATACAAACCTGATTTTATTGGTTTTGTATTCGCAGATAGTAAAAGAAAAGTTTCTCATGAATTGGCCAGTAAATTAAAAGATAATTTGGATTCTGATATCATTTCCGTTGGTGTTTTTGTCGACGCTTCCCAGGATGAAATTTTGGAGCTGTATGACGGAGGAATAATTGAAATGGCACAGCTTCACGGAAGTGAAAATGAGGATTATATTAATGACTTAAAGCAAAAGACTAATGGGGAGATGAAAATTATAAATGCTATTGAGATGTCGCAGGACATTGATTTAAGCGATTATGAAAATTCTCAAGCTGATTATTTGCTTTTGGACAGTGGCAAAGGTAGTGGAAAAACCTTTGACTGGCGTTTGATTAGAAAAAATTTGAAAAAGGACTTTTTCCTGGCTGGGGGGTTAAATAGCTCAAATATTAAGGAAGCTATTGAAGAGTTCGATCCCTATGCTATAGATTTAAGTTCCGGTCTGGAAAGTGATGGATTTAAAGATGAAAATAAAATTAGAGAACTGATGGAGGTTATAAATTGAATAATGGAAGATATGGGGAATATGGCGGTCAATACATATCTGAAACGTTAATGAATGAGCTGCTCTATTTGGAAGAGCAATATTATCATTATATGAATGACCCTGAATTTGTAGAAGAGCTCAACACATTATTAAAGGAGTATGCCGGAAGGCCATCCCTATTATATTATGCTAAAAGAATGACAGAAGACCTTGGCGGGGCCAAGATTTATTTAAAACGTGAAGATTTAAATCATACTGGAGCCCACAAGATCAATAATGTTTTAGGCCAGGTTCTGCTTGCTAAAAAAATGGGAAAAACAAGGGTAATTGCAGAAACCGGTGCCGGCCAGCATGGAGTTGCAACCGCTACTGCTGCAGCCCTTTTGGATATGGAATGTGAAGTGTTCATGGGTGAAGTGGATACAAAAAGACAGGCTTTAAATGTTTATAGGATGGAATTATTGGGTGCAAAGGTCCATTCTGTTAAATCAGGTACAAAAACATTGAAAGATGCGGTTAATGATGCGTTCAGGGATTGGATTGCACGTGTTCATGATACAAATTATGTCATCGGCTCTACTATGGGACCTCATCCGTTTCCAATGATTGTTCGTGATTTCCAAGCGGTTATCAGTGCAGAAGCTCGCCAACAGTTTTTAGATAAGGAAGGAAAGCTTCCAAATGCCGTAATTGCATGTGTTGGTGGTGGAAGTAATGCGATGGGTGCTTTTTATAACTTTATTGATGATGAAGAAGTAAAGCTGATTGGCTGTGAAGCTGGTGGAAAAGGTATAGATACGCCTTATAACGCTGCTGCATTGACCAATGGTCAAATTGGAATATTCCATGGTATGAAATCAATTTTCAACCAGGGGGAATACGGACAGATTGCCCCTGTATATTCAGTTTCAGCAGGTCTGGACTATCCCGGCGTAGGGCCTGAACATGCATATTTAAGAGATACCGGCAGGGCTGAATATGTTCCTGTCACTGATGAGGAAGCGGTCGAAGCATTTGAATATCTCTCAAAAATGGAAGGAATTATCCCGGCTATTGAAAGTGCTCATGCCGTTGCTTATGCAATGAAATTGGCTCCAGAAATGGACAAGGATGAAGTTATAATGATATGTCTTTCAGGAAGGGGAGATAAGGATGTCAGGTCAATTGCAGAATATAGGGGAGTTGATTTAAATGAGTAAAATTGCCAACGCATTCAAGAATGGAACTGCATTCATCGGATTTTTAACTGCAGGAGATCCTACAATCGATAAGACTGTTGAATATATTTTAGCTATGGAAGAGGCAGGATGCGATTTGATTGAAATTGGAATTCCGTTTTCCGATCCTATGGCCGAAGGTGTTGTGATTCAGGATGCCAATGTCAGGGCATTAAAACATAATACAACAACCGACGATGTATTTGACATTGTCAGGAGAGTTCGTGAAAAAACAGACATTCCGCTAGTGTTTTTAACTTATATTAACCCGGTTTTCTTTTATGGATATGAAAAATTCTTTAAGAGATGTGCTGAGTTGGGAATTGATGGAATAATATCTCCTGATTTGCCATATGAAGAAAAAGGTGAGATTGCAGACATTGCCCTTTCAAATGGTGTTGATGTCATCTCTTTAATTGCTCCAACTTCCAGCGAAAGGATTAAGATGATAGCCGGTGATGCTACCGGATTCATTTATGTCGTATCCTCATTAGGGGTTACCGGAATGCGTGCCGAAATCAAAACTGATTTAAATGCAATATTGTCAGACATTCGCGAAGTGACTGATTTGCCATTGGCTGTTGGTTTTGGTATCAACACTCCCGAACAGGCTTCAGAAATTTCCAAAATTGCTGATGGGGTCATTGTCGGCAGTGCTATAGTAAAAATAATTGAAGAGCATGGCGAGGATGCTGGTGATGCTTTAAAAGAATATGTATCAAGCATGAAAAACGCTTGTTTATAAAGAGTTTTCCAACTCTTTTTTTATTATTTTTACGCACTCTTCAGCTTCAGCATCTAATCTGAATGGGTCATGAGCGCAAACATCATAATTTTCCAAAACATCTGCAGCATTAATGGTTTTGGCAACTTCAACGCCTTTATTTTCTAAAATTGTATTTACGCAGTTGTTTTTACATCCGTTTATAGCTATTATCGGATATTTCTTAAGCATTGGTGTGTTTTTGTTTTCGATATCTGCAGAAGTGGAGCCCATGCATATTGATATTACGTTTTCGTTTTCTTTTTTAAAGTCTCCAACTGCAACACGGCATACCAATCCATTGGGACTCATTCCGTTGCAGGGAGCAAGCGCTATTTTTTCATCCATGAATCTAGTTTGAAACAGGTACTATTAAAATATTTTTTTTCAAAGAATTTTCAATGAAAATATTGAAAAGATAAACTTATAATATATAAAAAACAAATATAATTTTATTATTGATAAGAGGATTATTTATGTTTAAAGCAGAATTAAGTGATTCTAGTATATTAAAAACCAGTTTTGATGCTATTTCATCAATTGTAGATGAAGTACAAATTCAAACTGACAGTGAAGGCATGAGATTGGATGCCTTAGACCGCAGTCACATAACTTTCGTTCATTTAGAACTTAAATCTAGTTTATTCGATGAATACATTTGTGATGTTCCAGAAAAAATCAATATTGATACTGATGAATTTATGAGAGTTCTCAAAAGAGCCAAATCACAAGATAGAGTTTTAATGTCTGTAGATGAAGGCAATTTCATCATTACATTTGAAGGAGACGCTACAAGAACTTTCAAAATAAGATTAATTGATATGGAATATGATAACCCAGTTCCACCTCAAATCGATCATCCAACTAACTTCAAAGTACGTTTCTCAATCCTGAAAGATTGTATTAACGATATTGATATTTTCTCAGATAAAATCGCTTTACAAGTTGATGAAGATTACTTTATAGCATCCGCTGATGGTGAATTCGGTGATGCAAGCATCAAATATCTTCACGGTGAAAATATTCAAGAACATGCAAAATCTTTATTCTCATTGGATAAGATTAGAGAAATGCTTAAAGCAGATAAATTTTCAGAGGAAGCTGAAATTAGTTTAGGTACCGACATGCCATTAAGTTTAACCCTTACAATGGTTACCGGTGACGGTAAGCTCAGTTTCTTGCTTGCTCCTAGATTAGAAACAGATGAATAATTTTCATTTGTTTTAACCTTTTTTTATTTTTAAAAGACATTTTTAGAGATGGTAATCAGTGGATCAATTTTATCAGGAATTGCGCAAAATTCAGAAAAAAGAACGTAATAACGCAACTTTAGCCCGTGTAGAAGATGACTTTTACACCATTATTCATGAATATTTAGATGAGCTAAGGAAAGAGGCAATTAGAGATCCATTTTCTAATGTTCATGGCATGCTTAAGGAAGCCCAGATTATTGCTACAGAAATCTGCGAAAGGCGTGAGCATAAGATAACTGATGCGGCTGTTGTAAATATCCACAGGTCCTATCATTTATTTACAGGCAAGCCTCAGTTCGATTTGGTCGATACCACTCCTCTAAATCTGACTCCCGAAGAGGAAAAGTTTTATTTCTCATTGATCGATACCCTAAAAAATCATAGGGGCAATATCTCTTTGGAAAAGTTGTCCGATGAAGACGACAATGAGAAAAAGGTTATCAAACCTAAAGAAACTCAAAAAAATACATTGATACCTGCTCCTTCCGAAGAAAAAGAGGATGATGAAGTTTTAAATAGGTTAGATGAAATAAAAAAAGCGAAACCGATTAAGCCTGAACCGAGACAGCCTATTGAAAAACAGGTCAGCAAACCTAAAGTCGCTCCAAAAAAAGTCCAGCCTGAAGCAATTGAAGACAATCCGAATGCATTTGACGAACAGGACGAATTTTATGATTTCGAATCTAAAAGAGTGGCTAAAGACACTGAACTTGTTACAATGTTGGTCTTTGACGAAGTTGGCCCTATTGTGGGTGTGGACGAAAAGGTTTACGGTCCGTTCAGACCTCAGGATCTGGTGACTTTGCCTTTAGTGAATGCGAAAGTATTTTTCAAAAATCGAAAAGGCCGTCAAGTAAAAATTTAACTTATTTTCCATTACATTTAAATAACTTGATTTATAGATATACTAATCGTATCTATTTGTGATAATAAAAAATTATATTTTATATAATTTGGATTTTTGCTGCATGTAGACTTGATGCGTTACAAGGCAGTTTGAATCTCTACGTTTTTTGCAATATAAATTGAGTTTAGATAAATTCATAGATAGATTTACAATGACTTATTAATTACGGTGAAAAATATGAAAATACCAAAAGAAAAAAGAACATACTGTCCTCACTGTAAAAGACACACAGTTCACGAAGTACATACTGCTAAAAAAAGAAAAGCTAGTGAATTAACCTGGGGACAAAGACAATTCAGACGTGTAACTGCTGGTTATAGAGGTTACCCAAGGCCTTTACCTGCTGGAAACAAACCAGTTAAGAAATTAGATT
>JAUNXN010000143.1 GCA_030539795.1 Methanobrevibacter sp. | reverse complement strand
TTGGACATACTTTACCCTCGTTTACAGGGTGTCTTTTTAAAGGTTCTACACCAACAATTTTACCGTCTTTTACAACGAAGTTAAGTCCACAACCAGTACCACAGTATGGACAGATTGTTGGTACATATTTAATCTCAACCATTTTATAATCTCCAAAATATATTTTTATAAAATAATTTAAAAAGAAGCTTAAAAAAGCTTCTTTGATTTAAAAATTTACTAGCCTATTCTTTGAGGAAAGTGTACCAGTATATACATGCTACGAAGAGTCCACCACCGATAATGTTACCGATAGTTACTGGAACTAAGTTATTAATAATAATAGTAGCCCAGTTTACACCTTCAGCACCTAAGAACATACCTAATGGTATGAAGAACATGTTTGCGACACTGTGCTCAAATCCAATACATACAAACGCCATGATTGGGAACCAAATACCCAAGATTTTACCGATGACGTCATCAGATGCATTAGCTAACCATACAGCTAAACATACAAGCCAGTTACAACCGATACCTTTAATCATAGCGGTTAAGAATGGCATGGTAACTTTACCTTCAGCAACGGAAATTGCTTTTGCTGAAATAGCGTAAGCTGGTACGGATGCGTCAGTAGGAGTAATTCCGCCCATGAAAGCGAGAACGTATGCTACGAATAATGCACCTACGAAGTTAAATATCCAGCTGATAACCCAGTTTTTAGCGAGACCGCCAACAGATGCGGTACCGTCTAATACACCGAGAGTCATAAACATGACGTTTCCAGTGAATAATTCAGATCCTGCAATAACGACAATGATCAAACCAACAGGGAACACTGCACCGAATACGAATTTTTCTAAACCAATTGGTGCACCTGCTTTTATCATTCCTGCGCTTGCAACAACAGCTAATAAACCACCAAATGCAATATATGCTCCTGCTAAGAAGGAGAGTAATATTACATTTACAATATTTGCAGAGTTTTTTGCTCCAGCAGTACCGGAAATTGCCTTTGCGGTTTCTACTGGGCTTTTAAAAGATGAACTCATTTTATCAACCTCTTTATTCCCTTTAAATTAATTTTTATAATACTAATGAATCCCATATATTAGATATTTCAAAGTATTATGATACTATATTAGTAGTTAATATATAAAAAGGATTTGTTATTAGAGCCAAAGGGAAATATTTAAATAGTAATGAGAAATAAAATTAAACTTAATGATAAATCATGATGGATAATATTCACATCGTGAAAAATTTCTTATTTTACACTATTCTTAAAAGATATAGTTTTATATTTAAAAATTCACTGAAAAATCAATCAATTTCTAATTTAAATTATTTTATTCCATCAAAAATTAAATTGAATGCTAATTACAATATAATAATAGCCTCTTAAAATAATTTGTAAAATTTTGTTTCCATAGATAAGAACAATTAATCTATGTCAAAAATAAAAATTAAGAAAAAATAATCGACTAGTCGATTACTTCATAATATGATTCCTCAGCGCATGATTTGCAAATTGCATCACCATCCCTGATCAGGTGATAATTGTCAGTGATTTTTTCACCACATTCACAGCACCATTCAGTTACGTGAGGGTCGCCCGGCTTTTGAGCTTCCTTAAACTCCTTAACCTTAACCTTTTCGACATTGAAGAGTTCTTCAGGAGGAGTTACCCTGAATCTTTCAACCATCTCTTCCCTTGTTTCCTTAGCCTTATCCTTTTTATTTGCATCCGCATCTGAAACCCTATACGCCTCGCCGGTATCCATATTATAGAATGTAGCCGCAAATCTTCCATAATAGACTAACTTTAAAGATCTTTTGCCGATAGTGCACTTGGTTACTGCCTGAATCCCATCTGCAGTGCATCTCTCATTTTCCAAAATAACGATTAGGTTTTTGTGTCTTTTATTCAAGTCCATTCCCAATAATTCAAGACCATACATGCCCAATTTAGTACCTATGGCAATGCCTCCGCAGAGTTCGCCATGAAACTCGACCGCCTTTTTTAATTGTTCGTCATAATCATCGATGTTCATAATCTTTCACCTTAATGTTAATTTATTCAAAACATTATAATATAATTAATTATAGTACAAAGAGAAAATATACACTATAATATTTACTGCATTGGTGATGGAAAATGAAAATTGAGGAAATTGATGCAATACAATACAAAAATAATCAAGCTCAAAACGTTAAAGAAAATGTTGTAAAAGACGAAACAATTACATTAACAATAAACGGAGAAATTTCACGCAGTCTATCCGCAATAGAAGATTCTCTTAAAGAATTTGCGGTGGGATACCTATTCAATGAAAATATGGTCAAATCAATGGACGACATCAAAAAAATTGAAATCGACGGCCCCCAAATAAATGCGGAAATAGACGATACTCTCCTGAAAACAAATGAAACCGTACTCTGCTCCGATTCCGCCGGAGGATGGAGAAGTAAAATTAAAGAAGTGCATCCGGTTGAATCCGATTTTCAAGTAAATGTTAAAGAATTGATTGAAAGGATTGAAGAGTTGAAAAACAATGCTGAAATATGGCAGGCCACCGGAGGAACACACGTTGCAGGAATCGTCTATGATGGCCAGTTTGTAGTAAAAGAAGACGTCAGCCGTCATGTCGCAGTGGATAAGGTAATTGGTTATGGCCTATTAAACGGGTTCGATTTGAATCATTCATATGTAATCTATAGCGGAAGAATGCCTGCGGACATGGTCATTAAAATGACAAGGGCAGGAGTTCCAATACTTGCATCAAACGCAGCTCCCGCTAATTCAGGATACAATATTGCAAAAAAAGGAAATATTACATTGGTTGGATTCCTAAGAGGCCAACGCTGCAATATTTATAATAATCAAAACAGAGTAATTTTTGATTAAATTACTCTAAAACTGTGTGTCTTGCTTTCAAATCACTTTCAGTTTGTTGCATTTTCTCCATTAACTCAGAGACAATGGCGTCTAAAAACACTAATGTAGTCAATTCAAATGCAGTACCCAAAGGTGTTAATGATGTATAATTACCATGAATTTGACGTTTCATATAATTTTCATCATCCACTTCTTTTTTTGTTCTTCCTTTAACAAGAATATAAGCATCAGCCAATTGTCCTAAAGTAGATTCTGGATAAGATGTTAATGCTAAAACTTTTGAACCTCTATTTTTAGCTATTTTTGCTGCAGA
>JAUNXN010000039.1 GCA_030539795.1 Methanobrevibacter sp. | reverse complement strand
ATGAACCTGCAACCATGGCATGCCCTAAAACAAAACAAGAAATATTGGATGCAGTTAAAAAAATCAACAAGGAACTCAACATCACTGTCATTGTCGTATCCCACTTGCCTGACGTTCAGAAGTACCTGGCGGATAGGGTGATTTTGCTTGAAGACGGTGAAATCGCCGATGAAGGCTCTGCCGAGGAAATCTGCGATAAGTTCATGGAAGGCATGGATGACATAGTAGACATTCAGAACATCGCAACCGATGAGGACGTCATTCAGGTCAATGACATCTACAAAAGGTTCTACCTATTGACTGGTGGAGAAGTTTTACAGATTGAGGACGTTAACTTCACTGTTCAAAAGGAAAATATCCTAAGCATTATCGGGCCGAGCGGTGCCGGCAAAACCGTACTTTTAAGGATGCTCGGCGGTCTTGAAGACCCTGATGAGGGAGAGGTTTTATACAACGTTGACGGCGAGTGGAATGATGTGGACATTCCAGGAATGGGCCGTATGAAAATCCGCTCCAAATTGGGTTTCATGCACCAGGAATTTGCTTTGAGCCATTATGCAACTGTATTGGATCAGTTAGCAACCAGATTAGGTTATAAAAATCAGAATATTGTCAAGGAAGCTCAGGAAAGGGCTAAAAAGATAGGCCTCAGCGAAGAGCTGCTGGATTCATTCTATCTATTGACCGATTTGCCTGAAGTCGAAGCAAGGGACCGCCTCAAAAAGATTGGCCTTGACGCAGATATTCTCGATGACCTCTTCCCAAGGTTCCCTGAAACCGCAACAAAAGAGGCTGTTGCCGACATATTTGAAAGCCTTGATTTGGACATGGAGATATTGCACAGGAAATCCTATGAACTTTCAGGCGGTCAGAAAGTGCGCGTAATGCTTGCACTGATTTTGGTGTCAAGACCTAAATTCCTGCTTTTGGATGAGCCGTTCGGTGATTTGGATCCTGTTACATTAAGGGATGTGACCAATGCTTTAAAAACAATTTCCAAAGATTATGGAATCACCATCGTAATGATTTCACACAATACCGATTTCATTAAGGAACTGTCAAACAGGGCTGTATTTATGGATGACGGAAAAATCATCGATGACAGCGAGGACATAGATCAGATCGTTGACAATTTCATTGACTTCTGTCATGCCGATTACTTGAAGGGTGAATAGCATGTTTGACGTTATCGCCGTTCCGGTAGACGGGTCCGAATATGGCTATAAGGCAGCGGATGTGGCAATCGAAATCGCCCAGAAATTCAACTCCAAAATAGCTGCAGTGCACGTTCTTGAGGAGTTTTCATTCAACAGCTATGATTCCGAAGAGGATTCAGGCGATGCGATTCTAGCAAAGATTACCGAAAAGGCAGGCAAACTCGGAATTGAAGTTACCGAACATTTGCTTACTGCAGACCCATTGAGGGACATGAAGTTCATCGTTGACCAGACCCGTGCCGATTTGGTTGTCATTCATGCGCATGGCGCAAACAACAACAGATTCGTTTCATTTGACGAAAATAATGTGTCCGACACTCAAATAGGTTCGGTTGCAGAAAGACTCTTAAGAACTTCTGAAGTTCCTGTATTATTGGTAAAATAATACTTTAAATTTAATTTTTCTTTTTTTAATACGATTTAATAAGCTATTTTTCACTAAACTTTTTATATAATGATGAATAAACTAAATATAACATAAATTGTTAATATTATAGGAGATATTATATGATTGTTAAAGATTGGTGCTCATTTTGCGGTGAGTGTGCTGGAGTATGTCCAAGAAATTTAATTCAAGTGAGAGAGTATTCATTAGTGTTTAATGAAGATGACTGTAAAGATTGTGATACATGCATTAAAGCATGTCCTATTAATGCATTAGAAAAAGAGGATTGATTATATGATTGAAACTGATGTAATTGTAGTAGGTTCCGGACCTGCAGGTTCCAGTGCGGCTAAACACGCTGCATTAGGCGGAGCAAAAGTAATTTTAATGGATAAGAAATCTGAAATTGGAGCACCAAAAAGATGTGCTGAAGGTGTTTCAATCCAAGGGCTTGAAAAGTTAGGCATTGAACCTTCACCTCGTTGGGTTACCCAGGAAATCCAAGGTGTCAGAATCCAAACTCCAGACGGAACCGATGTCTGGTTGACTAAAGATGAAGTTAAATTGCCTGAAGCAGGTTATATCCTAGAAAGAAAAGTTTTCGATAAGCACATGGCAATGGATGCTGCAAGAGCAGGTGCTGAAATCAGAATCAAGACTTTAGTAACAGGCATTGAAAAAATTGATGATGGTTATATTGTTATCACTGAATCCATGGGAAAAGAGGAAGTATTCAAATGTAAAATCCTTATTGCCGCTGATGGTCCTGAAGGCCACATCGCAAGATGGGCCGGATTAAGGCCTGCTGCAAAACCTAAGGAAATGGAATCCGGTGTGCAGTATGAAATGTGTAACGTTGAATTCGAAAGACCTGGAGTCATTGAATTCTACTTGGGATCATGCGCTCCTGGAGGATACGTATGGATTTTCCCTAAAGGGGATGACATAGCTAATGTCGGTTTGGCAATCTTGCCTCATAAGGCTGAAAAGACAGCAATCGAATACTTGGATGATTTCGTTGCAACATGCCCTTACCTGAAAAACGCTCAGGCCGTTGAGATGAATGTAGGTGGAGACCCTGTTGGCGGAATGACCAAAAAACTTTATGATGATAACATTTTAGTCTGCGGAGACGCTGCCGGCCAGGTAAACCCATTGACCGGTGGAGGAATCATTTCCGGTATGACCGGTGGAATGTGTGCAGGTCAAGTGGCAGCTCAAGCTATCAAGGAAGACTGCTCTAAAAAATTCCTAAAACAATATGATGAAATGGCTCATGAAGAGCTTGACCATGAAATCAAAAGGTATAAGAAAGTTCAGGAATACCTGTTAACCTTATCCGATGAAGAGCTTGACAGCATCGCTCATGCATTCCAAGGCGAAAGCTTTGACAAGATTTCAACCACTGAAATCGTCAAAAAATTGATTAAAGTATCTCCGAAAGCATTACTCAAATTAGGTAAATTCGTATAGGTGTTTAAAGTGATTTTAGTTACAGGTGGAGCAGGTTATATTGGTGCGCACACAAACAAGGCGCTGCATAATGCAGGCTATGATACAGTTGTAGTAGATAATCTCTGCAAAGGCTATGAGTCCTTTGTCAAATGGGGAAACTATGAAAACTATGACTTTGGAAGCAAAGACTTGAGGGAAGTTTTTGAAAACTATGACATAGACGGCGTTATCCACTTTGCCGCATTTTCATCTGTAGCCGAATCAGTTGAAATGCCTCAAAAATATTTCAAAAATAACTATAAAAACACCTTAAACCTCCTTCAAATCATGAGGGAATTCGGTGTTGACAAATTTATTTTATCTTCAACCGCTGCGGTATACGGAAACCCCGAAAAGGTTCCGATTACTGAAGACCAGGACTTAAAACCAATCAATCCTTACGGACACTCCAAATTCATCACTGAAAAGGCTCTTGAAAGGGAAGCCGAAAAAGGTGATTTCAACTATGTATCTCTCAGGTACTTCAATGCGGCAGGTTGTGATTTTGACGGTGAGATAGGGGAACTGCATGACCCTGAAACTCACTTGATTCCATTGGTACTGGATGCGGCTATTGGAAAACGCGAAAGCATCTCCATTTTCGGTGACGATTACGATACTCCCGACGGAACCTGCATTCGCGATTATATCCATGTAAACGATTTGGCTGATGCGCACATCAAGGCATATGAATATCTATGTGATAAGAAGGAATCCAATGTCTTTAACCTGGGAAACGGTGAAGGCTATTCCGTCCGCGAAGTGATTGACATGTGCAAAGATGTCACAGGATGCGATTTTGAAGTCAAAATCGACAAGCGCCGTGAAGGCGATCCGGCCGTATTGATAGCCGATTCCACCAAAATAAATAAGATGCTCGGATGGACTCCACAATACAACCTACGCCAAATTGTAGAGTCTGCCTGGATGTGGCATCAGAAAATGAATACAATTTAGGTAATCTCATGCAAAGCGAAAGTCATGAATCAAAAATCGATGTTCGTATAATTGTAGCAGGTTTGGATATTGCGCAGCTCGTCTCAAAGGCAGTAAACAATATTCAGCTTGAAAGAGATTACAATATCATTGTTTCATCAATAATCCCCACTGTCGAATTGGATATCGTCAAGAAGGTAGCCAGCGGAGCGGATATCCTGTTGATTGGCGGATATGGGCATGATGAAACATACAACATTCTTTTCAATGAACTAAAAACTGATTTTAACCATATAGGATTGTTTGACTACAACAACATTATCATTGAAGACGAATCAATAGACTTCAAGCTGGCCGAAAAGGAAATCCTGAATTCAATTATAAAATCCACTCTTTCCTATTCATTGAATCTGATAAATATCCACACATTGGAAAATAAGCTGATGAAGGTAACCCATAACTACAACAGCCTTTTGGACGATTACAATCAGGTTCTCAAGGAAAACGAAGTCTTATCTCAGGAAAACAAGGAACTGAGGGAAGACATCGATGAGGTGAAATCCGATTTTTCAGCATTCAAACTGCGCTATGAGGATGTTTATTCCCGTGAAATACTTGAGATTTTCAGTTTGGATGATTTGTGGCAGGAAACCTTCAGGCAGGATCTTGCGGATGAGGAAAGGGTAGTAATCGCTACAAACAAGTTCAAGCCAGACAACATTATTGTAGGACAAGGATTCATTGCTGCTGAATCAAAATCCAAAGCCGTCGAATGGCTGAAAATCATAAGGACAGCCTTAATCTTTGTGGATGACAATTCCGATGATTTGAAAAGGGAATTAAATGAAATAGAAGAAGAAAAAATTCCAGAGGTTAAAGAGGACTATGATGATATTTCCAATGCCTTTGAGAATTTTTGGGATTAGCTCCTAAAACAAATATTATTTTATACTAGTTTTTAGATAATTATAATTATACTATTTAATAGGAGTTAGCAAATGCACGGTGAGATGGAAGATAAGTGTGGTATTGTTGGAATTCACTCAAGTGATGATTCTAAAAATGTAGCACCTTTTGTTTATTATTGTTTGTATGCTTTACAGCACAGAGGTCAGGAATCAGCAGGAATAGCTAGTTTTAATTCAAAAGAAGGTTTAAAATACTATTGCGGAATGGGTTTGATAACTGACGTCTTTAGAGATTATGAAATTCAAAATCTGGAAGGCAGCATGGCTGTAGGTCATGTAAGATATTCAACCACAGGCCAATCAAAATTGGAAAATTCACAGCCTTTTGTGATTGATTTTGGTGATGGATTTATTGCAATGGCTCATAATGGGGACATTGTTAACTCTGAAGAGCTAAGAAATGAGCTTATCAGTGAAGGATTCTATTTCAGGTCAGATTCAGATTCTGAAGTCATCTGTTATATGCTTAAAAGGGAGCATTATGACAATAAAAAGGATGTTTTGGAAGCTATTGAAGCTGTATGTAAAAAGCTTGTAGGTTCCTACGCATTGACAATTTTAATCGATGGAGACTTGTATGGTGTAAGAGATCCAATGGGCATAAAACCACTTGCAATTGCAAAAAGGGGTGATGATTTTATCCTTGCTTCTGAAACTGTTGCTTTTGATGTAGTTAATGCCGAATATATCAGAGATGTTGTGCCTGGTGAGATTGTTCACTTTGAAAACGATGAAGTCAATTCTCACATGTTGGAAAGCGCAGGCAAATGCAAGCTTTCACACTGTATGTTTGAATATGTTTACTTTGCAAGGCCGGACAGTACAATCGACGGCATTAATGTTTATGAGACTAGGGTTCATATTGGCGAACAATTGCACAAATTATACCCTATTGATGCTGATTTCGTAATTCCTGTACCTGATTCATCAATTCCTGCAGCTATCGGATACGCAAGAGCTTCCGGAATTCCATACGGTGAAGGATTAATTAAAAACAGGTATGTCGGAAGGACATTTATCATGCCGACTCAGGAAGAGCGTGAGCTGGCGGTCAGACTCAAATTGAATCCTATTAAATCAGCAATAAAAGGCAAAAAGATTATTTTAATTGACGACAGTATTGTAAGAGGAACCACATCCAAAAAACTATTGGACCTTGTCAAGGAAGCGGAACCTGCTGAAATTCACTTTTTGGTAGGCTGTCCTCCTGTAATCTCTCCATGTTACTATGGTGTTGCAATGGCAACCAAGAAGGAGCTGATTGCAGCTAACTACAGTACTGAAGAAATTCAGGAACAATTGGAAGTTGATTCATTAGGTTACATTACCCTAGACGCTTTGGTTGAAGCAATCGGAATGCCTGAAGAGAATTTATGTTTAGGTTGTGTAAACGAGAAATATCCTACTGAGATTCCTGATGGTCTTGAAGCTGAAACCTATTATAAACCTTAGATATCATGGTTGAATTATTAGCTCCTGCCGGAAATTTCATATCACTGCGTGCCGTTTTAGAAAACGGTGCCGACGCAGTCTACTTTGGCCTTGACGATTATAATATGAGGGCCAATGCTAAAAATTTCTCTCTAGATGATTTGAGTGAAGTTTCTAAAATCGCCGGTGAATATGGAGCTAAAACTTATTTATGTACAAATATCATTCTAAATGAACGCTTGGCATCAGAGCTGGAATCCAATTTAGAAAAGATTTCCGAATCTGAAATTGATGGACTTATTTTGTCAGATATCGGATTGATTGAAGACACTGTTTCCCATGGTCTTGAAGCTCATATCAGCGTTCAGGAAAACGTTACTAATTCCTATACATTGAAAACTCTGGCGAAGCTTGGAGCCAAAAGGGCAATTCTTTCCCGTGAACTTTCCTTAAAGGAAATTACAGATATTGCTCAAAAATCACCTATCGAAACTGAAATATTTGTTCATGGTGCAATCTGCATGGCGATTTCAGGAAGATGCTTTTTGAGTTACGGACTGTATGGAAGAAGTGCGAACTGCGGAGATTGTCTACAGCCTTGCCGCAAGAACTGGACATTGACATATGAGGAAGGTGATGACAATGTCATTAACTTCTCCGATGTTGAGGATGAGAGATTTATTGTAAGCGGAAGCGATGACGGAAGCTACAGGACAAATTTCTTCTCTCCAAAGGACATGTGCATGATAGAATATATTCCTGAGCTTATGAAAAGCGGTGTAGCATCCTTTAAAATCGAAGGAAGGGCTCGAAGTCCCGATTATGGTGCAATGGTAACTGGAATCTATAGGCAGGCCATTGATGAGTTTGAAAACGATCCATTGAATTATAAAGTCAGGGACGAATGGATGGAGGAACTTACCAGCGTATTCAACAGAGGCTTTGACACTAATTTTTACTTCAACACTCCTTTTGAGACAAGCGAGGACAACCAGTCAAAATACATTAAAAAGGACATTGGGCAGGTTGTCAATTACTACAATAAGGTAAAGGCCGCCGAATTGAGGATATGGGATGATTTGAAGATTGGAGATAAGATCATCATTCAGGGTCAAACTACCGGTTCAATAACCCATACAATCGAGTCCATGCAGATTGAAGGAGAAAGTGTTGATGAAGTTAGCAAAGGATGCAACGTGGCGATAGCTATTGAGCAGAAAGTGAGAGAAAACGATTTTGTTTACAAATTGGTTGAGAGGAATGTTGATGATTAAGAAGATAGCTATTTATGGAAAAGGAGGAATCGGAAAGAGTACTACTGTTGCTAATCTGTCTGCAGTTTGGGCCAGTGAGGATTTAAACTGTTTGGTCATTGGCTGCGACCCGAAAGCGGATACCACACGTACTTTATATGGGAAAAGGATTCCAACGGTCGTTCATACCTTAAAGGAAAATAGAAAACCTGAAAAGGATGATTTGGTTTTCACAGGATTCAAGGGAATTCAGTGTGTTGAAAGCGGAGGTCCTGAACCTGGTGTCGGCTGTGCCGGACGTGGGGTCATCGTTGCAATGAAGCGCCTAGAGCAGCTGGGCATTTTTGATGACGATTTGGATGTTGTTGTTTATGATGTATTGGGTGACGTTGTCTGCGGCGGATTTTCAGTGCCTTTGCGTGAAAAATACGCTGATGAGGTGTTAATTGTCACTTCAGGTGAATACATGTCACTTTATGCTGCAAACAATATTGTCCGTGGTGTCAAAAAGCTCAAGGGCAACCTGAGCGGAATTGTATGCAACTGCAGAAATGTTGAAAATGAGGAGCAGATTGTTAATGACTTTGCCGAAAAGATAGGCACACATGTTATTGGTACAATTCATAGAAGCAATTTGATTCAGGATGCTGAATTAGATGCAAAAACCGTTGTAGAAAAATACCCTGAAAGTGATGAAGCACAAGAATACGCAAAGCTTGCTTCAAGCATAATGACTAATGAAAACATATCAACTCCGGAGCCTATGAGCGACGAGGAGTTTGAGGAATTTTTCAAATCATATCTTGATTAAGATGTACTACTCAACTGATTATACCTCACCAATTGGCGAAATGCTCATCGCAAGCGACGGCGAAGCGGTTTGCGGTGTCTGGTTTTACGGTCAAAAATATTTCCCCTCAGATGATTTCATAAAAAAAGATGATTTGGCTATTTTTAGCGATGTCAAAAGATGGTTTGATGACTATTTCAACGGCCTGAACCCTCAAATCAGCTTCAAGCTCAAACCTGAGGGAACTGAGTTCAGACAAAAGGTCTGGAAAATATTGTCTGAAATTCCATATGGCGAAACGTTGACATACGGCGAGATTGCAGGTAAAATATCTCCGACAATGTCCGCCCAGGCTGTCGGCGGCGCCGTTGGGCATAATCCCCTCACTATATTGATTCCATGCCATAGGGTTTTGGGAACCGACGGCAAACTGACAGGATATGCCGGAGGGATTGACAAAAAGATGGAATTATTGAAAATAGAAAATATTTTAAGTTCCAATTAACTAAATTTTAATTGATGTCAACTGCAGAAGATAGGATATTTACAAAGGACTTTTTTCTTGTTTTTGGAGCGCTGCTCTTTACGGCACTAGTAATGTATGTGCTGATGTCAACCGTTACCGAGTATGCGACTTCAATGGGATCTTCTGCAATGATTGCAGGTCTTGTTTCCGGAATATACATCTTCGGAGGCCTGTGTTCAAGGGTCTATTCGGGAAATGCCCTAGAAAGGATTGGATGGAAGAGAACTGCGCTGATTTTCATGAGCATCCATTTCATATCATGCCTGTTCTATTTCCTTGTCAGTGACGTAACTCTGCTTGTAATCGTAAGGTTCATTCACGGGGTCGGTTTTGGAGCATCTGCCAATGCAATCGTAACTATAGCTTCAGCCGTTCTTCCTAAAAAGCGCTTTGGAGAGGCGTTCGGATACTTCATGCTCGGAACAACTCTTGCAGTGGGCCTGGGACCATTCATCGGAGGATTCTTATATGATACTGTTGGGTCTTACGGCTGCTTTTTGGCCGCAAGCGCCTTTTCAGCAATTGCACTCGTATCCATTTACTTCGTTGACGTATCCGCTCAGGACCCTGTAAACAATGAGACCAAAAGCGAAAATTCATTTACAGGAATTGAAAAGATTTTTGAACTCAGTGCCGTGCCGGTTTCCCTTTTCACAGGTCTTACCGCACTCGGTTATATTTCAATATTGTCATTCAACAGGCTTTATGCCAGTGAAGTTAATCTCACTGCAGCATTTTCATGGTTTTTCATAATCTATTCTGTCGTATTGATATTGTCAAGGCCTATTGCCGGCAAAATCCAGGACAACGGGGGAGACCTGATAGTATGCGTTGTCGGAATAGTTGCACAGGCAGCAGGACTGTTTTTAATTGCGTTTTGCCCGTCAACATTGACAGTAGTCATCTGTGCAGTATGTGCAGCATTGGGTTTCGGTACCTTAAATTCTGCATGCACCACAATCGTTACAAGAAATGTCACAGAACAGCGCAGGTCATATGCCGTATCAACATTTTTCATCTTCTGTGATGCTACAATGGGCTTTGGACCGGCATTGCTTGGAATATTTGCATCCAACGGATATGCGCCGGTGTATTATATATCATCTTTGATAACATTGCTTGCATTGCCGATTTGTTTATATGCATTGAGAAAGTAATATTTGGATTGGATTAGTATGGATTTGCCGATGAATATCATAATAGGTAATGCAATCTCACTGGTTGCAGGTATTTTTATAATACTGAGCATGTGGGTTAACGATGAAAAGCAGGCCTACAAATACCAGTTCTGGAATGCGTTCATCTTAATCATATCTTCAGTTTTTTTCTTTTCATGGACAGGCGTAACCACCATGGCCATTGCAGCTTCAAGAAACGCAATGGTGTATTATGATAGGCTGACCAGCTACTGGACCGTATTTTTCATTGTCATTTCAGTTGTGCTGGGTTTGATGGTGAATACCCTGGGCCTTGTCGGGCTGCTTCCAATTGTTGCCATAGTTCAGATTACCCTATGCAACTATTATCTCAAGTCAATAAAGACCATTAAAACTAGCTTCATTGTAAACAGTGCGATTTACATTGTCTATTTCCTTGCGATTTTAGACTTCTCATCTGCAGCGATAGAAAGCGTCACCGCCCTGATCGGATTGATTTCATTGACAAAATTAATCCGGTCTGAAAATAAGTAAAAAAAGAAAAAGGTTTTAAACCTTAAGTATTATGTTCTAATCTGTATCTCATCGAAGGTTTCTTCAATGATTTCATTATCATCGCTTTTTTCAAAGCAGGACCAGTGGAGAATCTCATTTTCAAAGATGTAAAGGGTTCCGAAGGTTCTCTGATTTTCAAATTCGAAAGCCTTTTCCAGGCCGCTGCCTTTCTTGTCTTCGAATGTTGATTCCTTTGCATTTTCGATGATTTGATTTGCCTCATCGACGTTTATTGAAAAGGTGGTGTTTTCGACTTTTGAATTTATCAGATAGCTTTTGATTATCTTTTCATGAAAATGGCTGTAGATTTCAGGATTTAAAAACAGTTCAAAGCCTTTTATCTCACCATTGATTATGATCAATGCTCCGGTTTGCCCGTCAGCAATATCGAACGCCTTTATGAATTCATTGTGATTGGTCCTTTGGGCGTCATAGCTTTCAGACATTGCGCTTGTCGGTGACTTGAATTTGATTGACTCTTCAAGATTGCTGATTGATGACCATACCTCCTGCTGGACAGACCTTGAATTTCGTTTCGCATGCAGCTTTGCCCTTCTGGTGTTGTAGTCTGCAATATGCATTGAGCTTTTGAATTCGCTTTTGTATCCCCAGCGTCCGTGTTCGGTGCAGCTTACGGAAATCGGTGTTTCTGATTTTGGTGCAACAACTATTGTGGAGTTGACTATCCTGTTCTGGTCTCCCCCGACAACCTCTTCGCCGTCAATCAGAAGTAAAGGAGTTACTGAATTGTTTTTCACTATCAGTGTGTTGACTGTGGAATGTTTGCATTCCTTGACTTCCACAAGGCCCAATTCAAGACCTTTCTTAAGGGTCAATATGTCTAGGCCGTAGTTGGGTTCGGTCTTTAATGGTATGACTGCCATGTGCTCATGTGACTGTGGCTTTAGAAGTTCGATTTCGGAGTTGATTGGTTCTAATCCTGGAATGATCATTCTTTCTCCTCCACATGCAATTTTGTTAAATCATCAAATAGATAGTGAATGTCGCTTTCCGGATTTTTAACCTCTTCGGTGAACTCTTCAGTGCTCAAAACTTTTGCAATGCATATTTGGCCTTTGATGAATTTAATTTTTGCTACGTATTCATCAGAAATCTTGTCATATAGTCTTCCTGAACTCATTGTACCTAAAACTACAGTGTTTACGCTGTTTGAAAGGTATCCTATTTTTCCGAAGTGTCTCATTTCGCAGGATATTGCCTCTGCATCATACTTGTTTTCTGGCTCTTTTACTAGTTTTACCAGTCTGTTTAAAACTAATGGCTTTGGTCCGTAAAATTTGTCGAATGACTGAATTGTTATATACATAGTATCACCTTGTGTATATAATGTGTTTCAATACTATTTAAAGGTATCGAAAAAGTAATTGTAGTATGAATGAGAAACATTAAAGCATGAAAAGACTTGCGATTTTTGATTTTGACGGAACCATATTCAATTCCGTCGATGACGTATTCATATGCTTCAACAAGACCTTGGAGCTCAATAATTTTGCGACATGGGATTATGAGGAGTTTTTTGACATATTGGGTGGAAACATTGATGAGATGGTGTCCCTGATTTTAAGGGACCGCAATACTCCTGAAAATATAGATTTAATCAAGGAGGAATATGCCAGATTCTACAATGAATCCCTAAAGGAAAACAGCCTGCCGTTTCCGGGAGTTCATGAGGTTATGCGTGAGCTGCAGGAGAGGGGCATACTGATTGCAATAAACTCCAACAGAAAAAACGATTCAATAGAATATTTTGTCGACA
>JAUNXN010000038.1:5135-12576 GCA_030539795.1 Methanobrevibacter sp. | reverse complement strand
ATGTTGATGAAATCAAAAAGGCAAAACTCGGTTTAAAAGGAAGAGGAATGGGTAAGTTCAAAGGAGGAATCATTGTAGATATTGCTCCAACCAAAGTTCCTAGATTAATAGGTAAAAAAGGTTCTATGATCAACATGATTAAGGATAAAACCAATTGTAAGATTGTTGTTGGTCAAAATGGTCTTGTCTGGGTAAAAGGTGACGAGGACATGGAACAGCTTACTAGGGACATAATTCACTTAATTGAAGCTGAAGCTCATACTTCTGGTTTAACTAATAAAATCAAAAACAAATTATACTTGGCTATCGATGGTGAATTGCCACCTGAAGAAGTTGAGGAAACTGAAGAGGAATTTGTTTTAGAAAAACCTAAACTTCAAAATTTTAAAGAAGAATTAGAGCAAGAAGAAAGAGAAGCAGAAGAGAAAAAAGAAAATGAAGATAAACCTAATATTGCTGAGGTTATTGAAGAATTAAAAAGAAAAAACAAAAACAAAAAAGATAACTCATTATCTTATGGTGATAACTCAAATAATTCTTTTATATTGAATAATAAATAATTCTTCGCAGATTAAGAGGTTGATATAATGTCAGAATTTATAAGAAAGGATGGAAGGAAATTTGATGAATTACGTCCTATTAAAATCGAAGCTGGAGTTCTTGAACGTGCAGACGGTTCAGCTTATTTAGAAGTCGGTGGAAATAAAATTTTAGTAGCTGTTTATGGTCCTAGGGAATCATACATTAGAAGATTGCTCGAACCAAATACCGGTGTTATCAGATGCAGATATAATATGGCACCGTTTTCAGTAGATGACAGAAAAAGACCAGGACCAGATAGAAGATCCTCTGAAATCTCTAAAATTACAGCTGATGCATTAAGACCAGCATTAATGTTGGAAAATTACCCTCGTTCAATGATTGATATTTATATAGAAGTAATAGAAGCTGAAGGAGGAACCCGTTGTGCAGGTATTACAGCAGCTTCCGTTGCTCTTGTTGATGCAGGAGTGCCTATGAAAGACATTGTCGTAGGATGTGCTGCAGGTAAAGTTAATGATGAGATTGTTCTTGACTTATCTGAATATGAGGATAAGGAAGGTCAAGCTGATGTTCCAATAGCTATGATGCCAAGAACCGGTGAAATTACATTATTACAAAGTGACGGTAATTTAACCGAAGAAGAATTCGAAAAAGCAATTAATTTAGCTATGGATGGATGTCTTAAAGTTAGTGAACTTCAAAAAGAAGCTTTAATGAAAAAGTATTCTACAGAATAGTGAGTGGATAATATGGATATAGTACCAGAAATTACAAAACAAAGTATTACCAACCTTGTCAACAACGATAAAAGAGAAGATGGCAGGGGTTTAACTGAATATAGGGATATTTCTATTGAAACTAATGTTATTTCTAAAGCTGAAGGTTCTGCTCGCGTAAGACTTGGTGGAACTCAAGTTATGGTAGGTATCAAACCACAATTAGGAAGTCCATTTCCAGATACTCCTGATTTAGGAGTTTTAATGACCAATTGTGAAATGTTGCCTATGGCTGATCCTACTTTTGAACCAGGACCACCTGGTGACGATTCTATTGAACTTGCACGTGTGGTTGACAGAGGTATTCGTGAAAGTGAATTGGTTGAATTGGATAAGTTATGTGTTGAAGAAGGAAAACACGTTTGGATGTTATTCATTGACTTGCACATTATCGACAACTGTGGAAACCTTTTCGACGCATGTGAATTGGCTGTCATGGCAGCACTCAAAACAACCAAATTGCCTGTTGCAACCATTGTGGATGAAGAAGTAGTCCTTAGTGAAGATGAAACCTTTGATTTACCAATCAACAACGAATTGGCTTTATGTACTTTTGTTAAAATTGGTGATAAGATGATCATTGACCCAACATTGAATGAAGAAAGAGTGGCTAGTGCCCGTTTAAATGTTGGTGTTACAAAAGATGGTCACATCTGTTCCATGCAGAAAGGTGGAAAAGAACCATTGACTAAAGATGAAATTCTCTACTGTGTAAATACTGCAGTAGGTAAAGTAAAAGAGTTAATTGAAAATCTTTAAATGTCTTCCGGACGATTAAGATTTTTAAATTCTTTTTTTCCTATTTTTTTATTGTCTATTAAAACAAATTTTGCATCTATTTTTTCTATCAGTCCCTTGATATGCAGAATGTCCTCATTTACCAGCTTTTCGATTTCAGGAATGACATTCTTATTGTATATCGAATGAAGAGGCTCTGATGTTTTTAGCTTGTTGTCATTATCATGGTATGGGACAATGGCCTGATAATCCTCTTCAATTTCTGAAAAAATAGTTTGTATGTATTTTTCTGAAACATATGGGCTGTCGCATGGCAAAACCAATGCATAGTCACTTTTGATTTCGGAAAGTCCGGTCATGATTCCAGGCATCGGACCTTTATTTTTAATCATGTCCTCTAGAAATGTGATGGTGTAGGTGTAGTCTTGGGGATTGATAAACTCTCTGTATTTGTCAATCCTAGTTCTATCATTTAAAACAATTACAACTTCATTTATTTGGTGGTTTAAAGTAGAAAGAATGTGTTTAATCATAGGTTCATTTTGAATAATCATAGAACCTTTATCACGACCCATTCTTCTGCTCTGCCCTCCACATAAAATAATGCAAGATTTAATATTTTCATTATTTTTAATTTCACTACTCATATTAAATCTCCGGTTCATTTATTCCTTTACATAGACATCTGCATCTTTATCGAATGGATTTGTACGAATGATTAATGCGATCATGTAAGGATAATTATTATGCAGATATTTTAAGTAGTACACCCATTCGTAGACTAGCTTATTGTATACTCTTTGCATATCTCCATTCAGATGTCCGAAATCGGTATCATTAACTAAAGCCAAATCTTTCCTGTGTTCCAACTCTTCATCCAAGTGAAGGATAGCATTGATTAAGCTGGTAAACTCTTCCTTTTCAAGCAAGTTAGGATTGTTGATTAGGTTAATGATGAATTCCCTTTTGTCTACGAGAAGTGTTCTTAAATTTTCCAGGAATTCCTCCCTTTCTTCTGGAGAGATATCTGCGCTGAAATCAACACTTGTGTCTTTGAGTTCAGCCAATTTGTTTTCAAAGTCTTTCTGGTCCCAATTTTTGATTGATTTCAAGTTTTCAGTATTTGCCTGGTATTTGTTTACGGCACTTAACTGACTGATCAATTCGTTTCCAACTTCAGAGAAGAATGTGCTCATAAGCATGTCTAACTTCTCGAGCATAGCTTCTTTTTCTTTTCTTTCAATAATTTCATCAAGTAGGAATGCTACAACAAGTATATCAACAGGAATAAAACCTAAATGGGTCCAGATATATGATATGATATGTTCAGCATCGCCCAATACAAGGTAATTTGAACCATAAATAATGATTATTAAAACGACCATTAATAATGAAAATTTAATTTTCCAGCGTTTATGTTCATCCATTTTTAATCTCCAAGTTTTTTTATCTTTTTTTAGCAGTAATGATGGCTATCGGATTTTCACTAATCATTAGGATTCCACGGTCGAGAACCCTTCCGTTTGAAACGTTTACTTCCATGATTTTTGGATTATAACCCAAATCCTTAAGTTTATTTATCGCTTCAACTTTAGTGTCAACCAAAATAGCCGTAATGATGATTCTGCCTTTTGAATTTAATTTTTCATGAACAACGTCCAGGATATTTTCGAGCTGTCTGCCGCTGCCCCCTACAACGGCAATGTCAATGTCGTCAATATCCTTCAAGGCATTTGCTCCATCATCATTGATTAATGTGACATTGTCTCCAAGGCCAAACTTTTCAAGGTTTTTTGTTGTTATCTCAATTGCTTCGGGGTTTGTGTCGATGGATATTACTTCACGGGCCCTTTGTGAAAATTCGCAGGTGATTCCTCCGGTTCCGCATCCGCAATCAACAACCTTGTCTTCAGGAGTCACTCCGGATTTATAGACAATTATGGCCCTTATGGCTTCTTTTGTTGGTCCTGGAACATCGCATGATTTGATAAAATCGTTGTCTTCTAACATTTATTCCCACCTTCTGTATATGTCATTTTCAATTTTCAGGGAGTCCAATATCTTGCCGACAATGAAATTGATCTGGTCGTCAACAGTATCGTGAGTTGAGTAAAAACCGGGCATTGCAGGTAAAATTGTAGCCCCTTCTTGTGATAATGTTAGCATATTCTGCAGATGAATGCTTCTAAGCGGAGTTTCACGTGGAACAATCACCATGTTTCTTCTTTCTTTCAAGAATACGTCTGCAACTCGGGTGATTGTATTTGCCCCATATCCATTGGCTATTGATGATAATGTTTTCATGGAACATGGCACAATGGCCAATCCATCCGCTTTGAATGACCCGCTGTTGATTGATGCTGTCAGGTCATTGAACTCGTAATATGTGTCAGCCAGCTTGATTACGTCTTCTGCATTGTAATCGGTTTCTGATTCGATGACGATTCTAGCGGCGTCACTGATAACTAATGAATTTTCAATATTTAATTCTTTAAGAGCTTCCAGAAGTCTTATTCCATATATTACTCCACTTGCTCCTGTAATTGCAACTACTATCATCTTATCTCCTAAAACAGTTTAATTTGGTCATAATGTATGCCGTGGAATTTTTCCCTGTCAATTTCAGGCAAGTCAAGGTAATTTTCAAGTTTGAATTTGCCGAATTTTGACCTTTCCTCATCGTCAACATAAACGCTTATATCAGGAATATTGAATCTTGCTTTGCTTAAAGCTCCAATAATGTTTGATATTTCAGTTAAAGGGTATAATTTGCCGTCAACGTTTACCTGTGTTTTCATTTCATCAAAACGAGGGTATTCGGCAATATTGATAAATACGTAATCCTTGTCGATGTCGTAATCTTCAGCTATTTCCTCTTCGGCTTTTCTGAGCGCTTCAGGTTTTATTTTATACATTTTTTCAGGATATTTGAAGTTATCCAATCTGATTGTTTTCACTCTTTTCATGATGTGCCTTGCATCTAATCTTGCCATGATGTCATTGACGAAATGATTGTCGCAATGCCTGAATATTCCGATAAAATCGGCATCGTCATACTTGTAGATTTCCTGTTCATTGATTATTCCTTCATCAATCACTCTTTTCAAAGCTCTTCTAAACATTGAATTAACGATTCTTGTGGTGTGGTGTTGATAGACGCTAGGATACATGAAATATCTTGATACAAGAGCTCCTTCAGCAGCTTGAACACCTTTGATATCCAATATCAATCCGTCTTCCAGTTTTAAGTTGGATATGATTCTTTCATAATCGATAATTCCATATGCTACTCCAGTATTATGGGAGTCCCTTAATAGATAATCCATCCTGTCGACATCAAGCTCGCCTGATACAATTGGCCCCAAATGCCCCTGTCCGTTTATGATGTCTGCAATTTCGAAAACATCAAATTTTTCTTCAAGCAGATCTCTCATGGATGTTTGTGTAATTACGAATTTTGTTAATTCTTCGTGAGGAAAAGACAAAACTCCTTCTGATACATGTGAGAAGGGGCCATGGCCGATATCGTGCAATAATGCTGAAGCTCTTATCAATTCGATTTCATCCTTTTCCAAGCCAAGCTCTTCGGATAGTTTTGATCCCAAATTCATTGTTCCGACGGAATGCTCAAATCTGGTATGTGTAGCTCCAGGGTATATTAAACCGATTAATCCCAATTGCTTTATTCTTCTTAAGCGTTGGAATTGGGGCATATCCATAATTCTTACTTCAAATGGGTTTAAGTTAATGTCTCCATAGACGCTATCTCTGATAAACTTTTTCTTTTCACTCATTTTCACTCACCCTCGAATTCGCTGAATGTTTCATTCCAATCATTATAGTCAGTATCATCAATCTCTTCTAGGTCATCGTCGATTGTTGTATTGATTGTCGTATTGTTAGTGTAATTCTTTTCAACTTTTGGAATTATTGTTGGAACCTTATTGATATAATTTGGTTCAAATGAGTCATTTTTAATAGGGATTAATTTATATGAATCATTATCCTCACTTATTGTCAGACTAGCAAAAGCACTACTGACTCCGAATGCTATCAGTGCAATGATAAAAAATACTATTAATTTTGCTTTAACTGAGTCTTTCATAATAACACTTTTTCTGATTTTAATTAAACTTTTAGTTTATACTATTATTATTTTTTTAATAGCTAATATTTAATGGTTTCTTAATTAATTGCTTTTGAAGTAATTTTTCACGATATTTTGAATGGATTTATATACTTTTTTTAAATGTTACCTTTTTAGTTTAGATTTTTTTTAAATTGTTACTTTTTGTACATTGAATCTTGATAAACGAAATCTTTATATACAATGCAGTTCAATTACTATATGTCGGAATACTACTTCCGACATTAATTGCCGACTATTTCCGGCGAATGAAATTCATGTTTAAAAATTAAAAATTTAATGAGTAAGATATAATGGTAGTTTTTAGTGCAGGTGACACAGCATGGATACTTGTTTGCAGTCTTTTGGTATTAATAATGAGTATTCCAGCGGTCGCATTTTTTTATGGAGGATTAAGTAAACGTAAAAATGTTTTAAATACAATTTTTTTAACTTTCATCGCATTTTCCATTGTAAGCGTAATCTGGGTGATATTCGGTTACCAGTTTGCATTCGGTAGCGACATGTGGGGAATCATAGGATCCCCGGCCAATTTCTTCTTGCAGGGAATTGCATTGGATGACTTAACAGGATCAATTCCAACATTATTGTTTGTAATGTTTCAATGTGCCTTTGCAGGTTTGACTGTAGCACTTATTTCAGGAGCATTGGTTGGAAGGATGAAAACAAGAGCATGGGTCCTTTTCACAATTTTATGGATTTGTTTGGTGTACATCCCTGTTGCCCACTGGGTATGGGGTGGAGGATGGCTGATGCAGATGGGAGCGCTTGACTTTGCAGGAGGTGCGGTAGTTCACATGAACTCCGGTGCAGCGGCATTGGCTGTCGCAATAGTATTGGGAAAAAGAAAAGACACTTCACTGATTCCTCATAACCTGGGATATGCTGTCCTTGGTGCGGCATTGCTTTGGTTTGGATGGATGGGATTCAATGGTGGATCAGGTCTTGCAGCTGACGGTCTTGCAGCAAACGCAATTATAGTTTCAAATGTTGCAGCTGCAGTAGCTTTAATAGTATGGACAGCATTAGATACATATGTGGTTGGAAAACCAACTGTTTTAGGTGCAATTTCCGGTGCGGTTGCAGGTCTTGTGGCAATCACACCTGCAGCAGGATTTGTTGATGTTCCGGGAGCAATAGCAATTGGTGCAATAGCTCCATTCGTTTCATACTGTGCAATTTATTACTTAAAACCAAGATTCGGATATGATGATGCTTTGGATGTATGGGGAATACA
>JAUNXN010000038.1:0-5035 GCA_030539795.1 Methanobrevibacter sp. | reverse complement strand
GAATCTGCATATAACTTTAACTAGGTGATAATATGAAAAGCATAGTTGCGATTATCAGGCAAGAAAAATACATTGATGTGAAAAATGCCCTTTTGGAAGTAGGATGCGAAGGGATGAACGTATCAGAAGTAAAAGGAAGAGGAAGTCAAAGAGGTATAAAGGAATCTTACAGGGGATCCAGCTATTGTATCGATTTGATTCCTAAAACACGTATTGAAATCGTTGTAAAGGACGAAGGTGTGGACGCTATTGTTGAAGCAATTAAAAAAGGTGCCCACACAGGAAACATCGGGGATGGAAAAATATTCATTTACCCTATAGATAATGTAATCAGAATAAGAACCGGCGAAGAGGGGGACAGCGCCGTGTAGCTCTTCTCCATGACAAAAATATTAAACAATGTTACTGTTCTTTCACTCCCTTTTTTGAAATAATGCTTTTTAGCATTATTTCTTCTTTTTTTTAAGTTAATATCCAATGACAACACCGTTGATGTCGGAAATGTCAACCCAGGTTGTTATGCCTTTTATTTCATATAAAACGCCATTAATACGTTCATATGAAACTTCCTTATTGTCACTGACTAAATGGACATTATTTCCGTTGATGTCATCAACTCTTTTAATGATTCCGCCGTATTCATCTGATTCGGCGACAACTATATCTCCGACATGAATGTCATGGGATTTATTTACAAGAACCGCTTGTCCATCCTGCAGTGTCGGAAGCATAGAAGTTCCATCAACATACATGATAACGGGAATTTGATCAGACCCGATACTTGAATCCACATTGATTTCAACATCATCAAGACCATAATGGGCGCATATGTCTTTTATTCCGGTTTTATATGCATTTATATCTGTTGTAGTGTCATTCATCACATTAACTGTGTAATCGCACAAATCTTCATTCAAGCTTTTAGTATCGACATCCGAAAGGGTATGTGTTTCAACGCTAACGTTTTCACCGTCAATGTAGACATCAACACTGTCATTAATTAAAAAGAGCATTCCAAATAATGCAATCAAAATAAGAAAAATCAACGCTAAAATAATTTTTTTAGCCATGATATCACTCGTCTAGAATATTCAAATCCATGTTCAAAAGGGCTTTCATTGTTTCAATATCGATTTGCCCGGGTGCTGTTGCATCGGTTCCGGATGCAAAGGTAATCGGTGAGTCGAATTTGGATGCCATAACTCTTGTATAACTTCCTAAATCGCCCATTGAAATGGCAATGGTGTCTTTGCAGTGTGAAAGGACAGCAAGTATTGTTAATGTATCCTCTAAATCCTGTGGCATGAAAGCGACTTTTGCAATGTCTCCCAATTCATGTTCCTTTTCAACGATATAAAGTATTTCATTTAAATCAGGAGTTTTTTCAAAATCATGATAGGAAACAATGGTTGTCACTCCGCTATCATGTATTCTATTGATGTATTCATCATTGCTTTGAAGTTCAATATCAACGTAATCAACTAAATCACAACATTCAAAAAGAATATTAACCCTTTCTTCTTCGCTTCCCTTAAAAGATCCGCCTTCAGTGCTGATTCTGTTGGTGGCAATCATTGGAAAATTAATCTCTTCAATCGTTTTTTTAATCTCGTTAATATCAGGATTTTTTAAGGCATCAATCCTGAACTCTATAATATCCGCTCCCTTATCAATACAATCATTAGCTACTTCAATAACGTCACTGCATTTCTTCTGAAATATGGGAATTGCGATTTTTGTTTGTGAATACATTAGTTATTATATTTATTTTCAGGTTATTAATTAAATTTTCTTTGATGAATACAGAATATATAAAATTATTTTTTCTAGATTCAAATGTTTCACAAGTCATTTGTAAATGGGTCTTCAGATTAATAATTCTATAATTCAAAAAAACTCCATCATCTTATTGACTCAAAAATTGTAATATTGTCCAATAAAATTGAAAATTGCTTCCTAAAAAAATTTTCAAAATATAATTAAAATTATTTAAATCGATATTCAAAATTTAAAAGATTTAATCTAAAACTAAAATATGGGGATGATGGCAAGGCGGTTCACTAAATTTTTTGAAGAGCCCAATATTGTAACAAAATAATTATAATATATTACATCCATAATTTAATTTAATTAAAGTGAAGGGGATTTGATTTTGAGAAAGGAATTTTTAGTATTTACATTGATTTTCTTTTTTTGCATGTCATTCTGTTTTGCTGAGGATGTAAATAGCACTGATAGTTTTGATGTTAATTTTTCTTATTTTAATGATGAATCTCATCTTGAATCTGATTTAAGAGTAATTTCATATAATACATCTTTAGAGTCAAATGATTATGTTTCTTATTATGGAGGTACTTGTAATTTTAATGTTTATTTGCGGGATGATTATAATGATTATTTGCCAGGTTATACTCTTCATTCATATGCTGATGGAAATCTTTATAATCAAACAACAGACAGTAATGGAGGTGTTGTTTTTAGTTTTAATAATTTGAGTCTTGGAGACCATATTGTTTACTCTTATTTTGAGGGCGATGAAAATTATAATTATTCAAGCGCTGTGAACTTCATCACAGTCAATACAACAATAATAACTAAAGATCTGACAAAAGTATATGGAAATAATACCCAATTCAAAGCCCATTTCATCAACTCCAAAGGCGCAAAACTAACCAATACCAATATCCATTTCACTATAAATAATGTGAACTACACCTATGCTACAGATAGTAATGGTGATGTCAAATTAAATGCTGATTGGCTGCCCGGCTTATATAATCTAACTATATCCAATCCAGTTACTCACGAAAGGTCATTTTATAGAATCACAATCCTGCCCCCAATTTTAAGCAGCAATCTTGTTAAATATTATAGGAATGGTAGTCAATTTAAAGTAAAACTGCTGGGATTGGACGGCAGACCATTAGGAGCAAATAAGGTCGTTTCTTTTACAATTCATGGAGTGACATATACCAATGTCACTGACAGTGAGGGTTGTGCTTTATTAGAAATAAACCTATATCCTGGAGAATATCCAATAACAACCACCTATAACTCTTATATCTGCCAGAATACGGTAACGGTACTGTCTCCTTATGGTGAAATAGGTGATTTAGTTAAATATTGCAGGAATGAAACACAATTCAAGGTACTTATCTTAGGACCCACTGGTTCACATGCTGGGGCTAATGAAAATGTGCAATTCACCATCAACGGCGTGACATATGCCAACATTACTGATTATCAGGGTTATGCCATGCTTACCATTAATTTAAAACCAGGAGTTTACAATATAACCACCAAATATAATGGATATAAACGTTATAATACTGTAACTGTATTATCTCGAATTATTACTTCCAATATGACTATGAAATATCATGATGGAAGCTATTTCAGCGCAATTATATTGGACGGTCATGGAAATCCGTTCCCTAATCAAAATGTGACTTTTAAAGTAAACAATGTCAATTATGTTTACACCACAGACAATTATGGAATTGCCAGAATAACAATTAATTTAGCAAAAGGCACATATACTATGAAAACAACTTATGACGGGATATCTGTCACCAATACTGTTAAAGTTGCCACATCCTCACCTACCAAGAAAAATACCGTGCTGAATATTATTTCAAGCAATTATGTTAATCCTTGCAATCTGGTTATTAGACTAAAAGATTCCAGCGGAAATCCTCTTGCACGCAAATCATTATTAATAAAATTCAATAATAATCTCGTGTTTAACAGATTAACAGATAATAATGGCTATATCAATTTAACATCATTAATACCTTACGGAGATTATGTATTAAATATTACATTCCCTGGTGACCATTATTATAAAAAATCAACTCTAACCAATAACATTCACGTTAACAAAAGAAATACTGTTCTTGAGTATAATATTAACAATGGGTTGCGTCTTTTGACAAATCAATACATTGATTTTCACCTAAAAGATAACCTGGGCAATCATTTATCAAATCAGAACATAACTGTCACTATAGCCAGTAGCACCTATACCCTAACTACCAATGATGAGGGTATTGTCCGTTTGGAATTGGGCAAGGCAAGTGGAGGCTATCAAATTAATGCTAATTACAATGGAAATTCCTACTATTGCACTTCTAGCAATTCCACAAATGTTAATATCAATTCCACTATTTTCACTTATAGTTTACTTATTCCAAATTATGTTAATATTACAAATAATTGGGTAATCTATGATAATTATTATACTCACAATTTTATTGGAAGCACTGGTCATAATGGTGTTATTCACATGCCTGTTGTCCGTCAATTAGAGATATTGCTTGATAATGATATTTATTATGACTATTTAATTGGCCATGTTTCTCCTAGTGAGCATAGCATTAGTTATGGGGAGTCTCGTGATATTATTTCAGATAATTGCAGAGTGCACATTAAATCAGATATGAAATATACTAATATAACTTATTATGGTTATATTAATGGTAATGTTAATCAGATTAGTGGTGTTTTTCCTCAATGGACTTTAGGAACAGCTTTCAATGATTATGAAGAGTTCATGTTATTGGTTAATGATGAAATTAAACTGGAAGTTGGGTTTTCAATTCCCCTGTGGTGGAATGAAGATGGAATTCATTTTGCATTTATGGGAAATGACTTGACACAATATCCAAGTATCTTAAATCGTGCTTACAATACTTTTAATAATTATGATGGTTTAAGATTTGTTGAAACTGGTGAAAGTGTTGTGTTTTCAAGCAATTATATGAATATTACTAATTTACCTTCTTATGAGAAAGTTACAACTGAATTCAATTTTAATAATCAGTCAATTGTTAAAGATGAGCGCGTTAACTTTGGAAGACATTTAAACTCTTGTGGTGTGGAAGTTGTTCAAAGCTATGCTGTTAGCAATATTTTAATTTCAGATGAGGTTATGGAATATGCTCTTAATCAATCTGATCATCATATTTTTTCATTTGATGAATCTGCTTATAGCAGTTTTTTAACTGCATTAAGTACGTTTTGGTTATTTGATGAT
>JAUNXN010000142.1 GCA_030539795.1 Methanobrevibacter sp. | reverse complement strand
ATAAGGCTCATCAAGTATGAAAGGGATGCCGAAATCGACCTGATGACATATGAAATAAGCACAATGTCAGGTCAGAAAAGGGAAGAGTTAGGAAGAGCCATCAATAAAGTTAAGGGAAAGAGCTTGGGAAAGGAATTGGGAATGCAGATTGTCCAGTTCGGAAGGTCCGAAGTGATAGACACTGAAATCTCAGTTGGAGACATGGTCCTGGTCAGCACAGACAATCCTCTCAGAAGCGATTTGACCGGCACAGTCACTGAAAAGGGCGCAAGGTTCATCAAGGTCGCCTTTGACAAGCGCGTTCCAAAATGGGCAATTAAAAAGAAAGTCAGACTGGACCTGTATGCCAATGACATCACATTCAGAAGGATGGAGGATAACCTGAAACATTTGAGCCTGAAAGGAAAAAATGCCCTTGAATACATCTTAAGCGAGAGAAACCCTAAGAAAAATCGTCCCGTACCTTACATAAGCTACATTGACGATTCATTAAATGATTCACAAAAGTTTGCCATCGAAAATGCACTGTCCTGTGAAAACTTCTACCTGATACACGGACCGTTCGGCACCGGAAAGACAAGAACTCTGGTTGAACTGATTTCCCAGGAGACAAGGCAGGACCATAAGGTTCTGGCAACGGCTGAAAGCAATGCTGCGGTCGACAACATTCTGGAAAGGCTTATGGAGAACAAAAAATTAAATCTGACAAGACTGGGGCATCCTCAAAGGGTTTCTAAGCATAACATCACCCAGACACTTGCCTATAAGGTTGAAAAGCACAAGCTTAACAAGAAAATCAAAAGGATTCACACTAAGATTGACAACCTGATTGAAAAGCGCAGAGTGCACACCAAGCCGACACCACAGTACCGTCGGGGACTCGGCGATTATGACATACTGCATTTCGCCTCCAAAGGAAAGGGCACACGTGGAGTCAGCGCTGATAAAATCAAGTCCATGGCGAAATGGATTGAAATCAACCAGGAAATCGATGAGGCCCATGATGAAATCAAAAGAATTGAAAACAGGATGATCAAGAACATCATCGATGAGAGCGACGTGATTCTTGCCACAAACTCCTCAGCGGCATTGGAGTCAATCGCAAGGGTAAAGTTCGATGTTGCCGTTATTGATGAAGCCTCCCAGGCCACAATTCCAAGCGTTCTTATTCCGATTGCAAAGGCCCACAGGTTCATTCTTGCAGGGGACCATAAGCAGCTCCCACCAACAATCATAAGTGAAAAGGCACATCCATTGGAGAAAACATTATTTGAAGAGCTGATTAAACGATATCCATTCAAATCACAACTTTTGAATGTCCAATACAGAATGAACAAAATGCTTATGGAATTTCCGAACAGGGAATTCTACAACAACAATCTGAAAAGCGATTCCAGTGTTGATGAAATAACTCTCGATGATTTGCTTGGAGCTAACAATAACGAAGAGCCATTTCTTTTTATTGACACGTCTAAAGTTGACGGCTACGGCGAAACTCACCTGAAAGATTCCAAATCGATAGTCAATGAATTGGAATCTAAAATAGCTGTAAGCATTTCCAACGATTATCTGAACGCTGGAGTATGTGAAGAGGACATCGGGATTATAAGCCCCTATGCCGATCAGGTTAAGATAATTCAAGAAAGAACTCCTGTTGAAGTGAAGACGGTTGATGGGTTTCAAGGCAGAGAAAAAGAAATCATCATCATATCCACTGTAAGGAGCAATGAACATGGAAATATTGGATTTCTAAAAGATTTGAGAAGATTGAATGTTGCAATAACCCGGGCAAAACGAAAATTGATCATTATCGGCAATAAAGAAACTCTAAGGACGAATCCAACATATTCAAGGCTCATTGAATTTGCTGAAAACAAAAACTTATTGATAGAAATTTAGGCATACCTAAACTTTTATATACTATGACAACAAATACAATAAACAAGGATATAAAAAGTTATTCATAACTTTTTTCCTCCAAGCTCTTAATTAGGGACCCTATTTTAAACACATATAACTTTTCAACCTCAATTTAACCCCTCAATTAAGAGTTTTTCTTCTGCCAACTTTTTTTAAATTATAAATACTATTAAAAATAAAACATTTATTATAAAACTTATTTTTAATTATATGGTGAATTAAATGACTGATAAAGTACTTTTAGCATTCAGTGGAGGATTAGACACCTCCGTTTGTGTTAAATTATTAGAAGAAAAATACGATGTAGAAGTAATTACCGCATGTGTAGATGTGGGACAAGGCGAAGAAGAAATGGAAAAAGCAAAAAACAGTGCAGCTAACATTGGAGGATTAAAACACTACAATATAGATGCTAAAGAAGAATTTGCAAACGAATACATCGCACGTGGAATCAAAGCAAATGCAGAATACGAAGGATACCCATTAAGCACCGCTTTTGCAAGACCATTAATTGCCCAAAAACTTATAGAAGTGGCTGAAAAAGAAGGGGCAACTGCAATTGCACATGGTTGTACCGGAAAAGGAAATGACCAATTCAGATTTGAAGCAATTATTCGTGCAATGTCTGATTTGGATATCATTGCACCAATCAGAGAAATGAACCTAACAAGAACTGAAGAAAAAGCATATGCAGAATCCAAAGGAATCAAGTTAAGTTACGATAAAATTTACAGTATTGATGAAAACCTCTGGGGAAGAGCAATTGAAGGAGATGTCCTGGAAGACCCTGCAAACGAACCTCCGGAAGACATCTACGAATGGACCGCCTCCTGGGAAGATGCTAAAGACGAACCTGAAAAAGTATCCATCGAATTTGAAGAAGGTATTCCTGTTGCCATCAACGGCGAAATGATGCCATTGATTGACATCATTAAAAAAGCAAATGAAATCGCAGGAGCTCATGGAATCGGTAGAGTTGACACCATCGAAAACAGAATGATCGGCATTAAAAGTAGGGAAATATACGAAACCCCCGGTGCAAAACTATTGATTGCAGCCCACCAGGCATTAGAGGAATTGGTCTTAACAACTGACGAGTTAAGATTTGCGGAATACATGTCCGGACTCTATGCAGATTTGGTCTACAGAGCGCTCTGGCAGGAACCTCTAAGAGATGACCTTGACCAAGCAATCGATAACATGCAGGAAAGAGTAAGCGGAGAAGTTGTAATGAAACTGTTCAAAGGTTCCATCCAACCGATCGTCAGAAAATCTCCATTCAGCTTACACAGCATCGAACAGATTACCTTTGAAGACAAAGAAACCGACCAAAGGGAAGTTGAAGGTATGATTAAATACC
>JAUNXN010000002.1 GCA_030539795.1 Methanobrevibacter sp. | reverse complement strand
TACCTTATCGCTGCCGTATGCATGAATCAGTTCTAAGGCGGTTTCAGGACTTAATGCATATAGGCTTGAGCTTAAGTCAACATAAAGGTTTTCAAATCCTGACAATTGGCGGGTAGCTTCTTCCCACATACTCCAACCTGCAAAATGAGCTCCTATAAATGTTATGTCAGGGAATTTTTCTAAAAAGGGTTTGATATGTTCCGGATTTGAATAGTTGTATCTAAAATCGCCGCAGTGAACGAGCATTGGAACATTGCCCTCATCAACGACTTCTCCAATTGCATATGCCCTTTCCTCATTCATGGCAAACTGTTGGAAATCAGGGTGGAGCTTAACTCCTTTAAGACCTAATTCAATCAGATAATCAAAATCGCCTTGAATATCCTCACTGTCAGGATGCAAAGTTCCAAAACCAGTGAACAAATCAGGATGCTGGTTAACAGCTTCAGCAATAAATTCATTTATGGATTTAACCTGTTTCGGTGTTGTAGCTACAGAGTGAACCAGATAATGTGTTACTCCAACTTGACTGCCGTCCCTTATCAAATCATCTAATTTGCCATTTAAGGACATGTCCAAGTCGTAAAAATCTCTAATTCCAAGCACTGCTTTTTCAGCTATCTTTTCCGGATAAATATGACAATGTGAATTTATGACTTTTTGCATATAGTTAAACCACCTTTCAATACTGTTATTATATTTTACTTTTCATACAATATAAAATGTTTAATTAATTAGATGCATAATTAATAATTGTAGTTAAAAAAATTCAAGGTGGTCAACATGAAGTATTGTCGTGAATGCGGATGTGAAAATTTAGATGAAGCCCAATTCTGCAAAAATTGCGGTTTGGAGTTTATATCATTGCCTGTAAGTGAAGAAAAGCAAAGTGATGAAGTAAAAGTTCTTGTAAACAATAATCAGAACTCAATCATATCTAAGCTATTTTATAAGACAGATAAATACACAGGCCAGCTCAGACTTGCAAAGGCAAAATCATTGAGCATAGGCATGTTTGTTGTAATGTTTCTTTTTGGAATTTCCATGGGTTCCGCTACAGCCTCATCCGGTGCAGTATTCATAGCAGCAATACTCTTTGGGCTGTTGTTTGCGATTCCGACATATCTTGTTGGATATGCATTGGGTTGGATAGTTGATAGATCAAATAATTAAAAAAAAGTTGGTGAAATCAGTATAACTTTTCACCAGTGTATAAGTTTTCTTCGGTGTAGATTCTAATCAGCCTGTCGATTAAATCATCATACATTAACCTATGGCCTACCGCTCCGCCTTGCTTGGTTTTAACGTTATTCAAGGATTTGTCTGCGAACTCACCGCAATTATTGATTATGTACCACATTCCGTGAGGGGTGTATATGAACAGTTCGCCTTCGCCTTTCTCAAAACCCTTTTTGAAGCTGTCCTGAGGGTCATATATTTTTGTTGAGTGGACTGCCAGTCTTGAAAGGTCCTGTTCCGGCCTTGTTCCTGCCTTTTCAAAGAGCATTTTCAGCCATTCATATGACTTGTCGATGAGATTTGCCTTTTTAATAGGATCTGCAAACGCTTCCTTTACTTTGTTCTGTCTCTTTTCAAGGGTATTTGTAATTCCCAATATTTCTTCAACTTTAGCAACGTCCTTTTCAAGGCATCTGTATCCTTCAGGCCTTCCGGTCACCTGAACGTTTCCTTCAACAAAGTCCATTCTTTTGAATTTTCTGAAATAAGGTTTAACCTTTTCGAATTCCTCATCAGGAATCTTTTTGTTCAAGCCATATAGGTATCCGTACTCATTGGCATCATAGCATTTTGTTTCCATTTTTAATTCTTCATCTGCCATGTTATCAACTCTCTGATTATATGTTAATTCATTTTAAGATAAATATTTATTGTTAAATTAAATCAAATCCAATAAAATCCCATTTTTTTATAAATTGTTTAATATAATTTAAAATAAAGCAAAAATAATCTATTGGAAAGTTATTTTTATAATAAAAACCAATATAATACCATGGTAAAGGTAAGTATTTTTGGATCAACCGGAACAATAGGTAAAAATGTGGCATTTACCCTTGCAAGAGAGGATACGGTTGATGAGATTGTAATGGTTGCAAGGCCTGAAAGCCTTGATAAAGTTAAGGGAGAAACCTATGACATGTATGATGCTCTTGCTGCAAGGGATATTGATTGCAGGTTGACTCCCACTTGTGATTTTAATGATATTGCCGGCTCTTCGATAGTATTGATTTCTGCTGGAATCCACCGTGAAAAGGGAATGAAAAGGCTTGATTTAGCTGTTCCAAATGCAAAAATCGTAGATTATTATGCTAGGCAAGTCGCAAAATATGCTCCAGATTCAATCATTCTTGTCGCTACGAATCCCGTTGATGTAATGACCACAGTCGCTCTTGAGGCATCAGGATTTGAAAAGAGGAGAGTCATCGGTGTCGGAAACCACTTGGATTCCTTAAGGTTGAAAAATTACTTCTCAAGACAAATCAACATTAACAGTTCTGAAGTCCACACAAGGGTTGTGGGAGAACATGGGGATAATATGGTTCCCCTTTTAAGTTCAACAACAATTGGGGGTATTCCTTTAAAATATTTCGTTGAATATGTCGATTTGGACATTACAGGATTGGTGGAGCAGCTTAGGAATGCAGGTAACACAATCATTTCCAAAAAGGGAGCAACCGAATACGGTCCTGCTTATGCGATTTCAAACCTCATTTCAACAATAATTACTGATACCCATAAAGTTTTGACAGTGAGCTGTTATTTGGATGGGGAAATTGAAAACGTTGAGGACGTGTCATTGGGCGTGCCGGCCGTCATGTCTAAGAAAGGCATTGCAATGATTGTTCCTATTCATATGAATGACATCGAGAAAAAAAGCTTCATAAAGGCGGCCAATACTGTCCGTGATGCAACATATGAAGTTAAGGAAAATATTGAATTACAGTAAACTTTTTTTTACAGTAATCCATAATTAAGTATATTAAAATTATTTAGGGATTTTCATGAAAAAGTATATTAAAAAATGGACTGAATCCAGTCTGATTTTAAAGATAGTCATTGGTTTGGTTATTGGTACAATTTTGGGGATAGCTGTTCCTGATTGGACTTTTTTAGGTTTTCCGGGTGAAGTATTTGTAAGCGCTCTTAAAGCAGTCGCTCCAATTTTGGTATTTGTTTTAGTGGCTTCAGCTATTTCAAAAGCAAGAACTGGAATTGGTTCCAGATTCAAAACTGTTATAATTCTTTATTTATTCAGTACTTTTTTATCAGCAATGGTGGCGATTGTCGCAAGTACCCTGTTTCAGGTTACTATTCATCTTGCGGATGCAAGCACTGCAGTGGCGCCTGGAGGCCTTGGTGAAGTGATGTCCAACATGATTCTGGATCTTTTCGCAAATCCTATAGGATTATTGACCGAAGGTCATTATTTGGGAATACTGTTCTGGTCAATCGTATTTGGAATTGCCCTTAAAAACATTGCAAGCGACGCTACAAAGGACGTTATAACCGATTGTGCAGATGCAGTAACCCTTATTGTGAGGGGCATCATTCAATTTGCACCTATAGGTATTATGGGATTGGTATTTACCTCTGTTTCTGAAAGCGGACTTGGAGTATTTGCCCAATATGCCCAATTGATTGCATTGCTTGTTGGATGTATCGCCTTTGTTGCATTCGTAACTGATCCTATCATATCAGGTGTGGCTTTAAGGCGTAACCCTTATCCGTTAGTATTGACTTGTTTAAGGGAAAGCGGTATCACTGCATTTTTCACAAGAAGTTCCGCCGCCAATATTCCGGTCAATATGCAGTTATGTGAAAGATTGGGTCTGGATAAGGATTTCTATTCAATCAGCATTCCATTAGGTGCAACAATCAACATGGAAGGTGCGGCAATAACAATTACAGTCATGACACTGGCTGTTTGCCATACTATGGGAATATCCGTTCCACTGCCTATCACTATAGTCTTATGCATTATTTCCACCGTCGGTGCATGCGGCGCTTCAGGTGTTGCGGGAGGATCTCTTCTGCTTATTCCTATGGCATGTTCACTGTTTGGAATCCCAAGCGACATATCAATGCAGGCGGTGGCAGTCGGATTTATTATTGGAGTAATTCAGGATTCATGCGAAACAGCACTCAACTCTGCAGGAGATGCGCTCTTCTCAGCGACTGCAGAATATCATGATAGAAGGGTAAATGGAGAGCCCGTTAATTTCTTAGGAGAATTTGCAAAATGAAGCTAGTAGTTCAAAGAGTATCTAATGCAAGCGTCGAAGTCGATGAAAAAATAGTGGGCCAAATTGATGAAGGACTGATGGTTCTTGTGGGATTTGGCGAAAATGACACAGAAAAGGAAGCGGATTATCTTGCAAGAAAACTTGTAAAGCTCAGAATATTTCAGGATGAAAACGGTCGTATGAACAAGTCAGTCAAGGATATTGGCGGAAAGCTATTGTTGGTTCCCCAATTTACCTTGTATGCTCACACTAAAAAGAACAGGCCATCTTTTCACAAGGCTTTGGCCCCTGATAAGGCAACACTGCTGTTTGATTATTTCGCAGACAAATGCGGTGAAGAGGTGGATGTTGAAACCGGTGAGTTTGGAGCATATATGAAGGTTGATTTGCTCAACAACGGACCGGTTACAATTCTGCTTGAAAAGGAATTTGATTAGTTAGTACCAATTTAAATACAAAAGTTTATAAGTAGATAATAAATAATATTATCATTGGAGGCTTAAAAATGCCTAATGAAAACTCAAAAATCCATGAAATAAAGAGACTGACTACACCTATCACCTTTAAAAACTCTAAAGCATATGACAGTGATGGGCAGAGAGTTAAATGTGTTGAATCATTATCTGAGATTAAATACATTATTGAACCGAAAAAGGGTTTGTTGACAGATGATGAAGTTCTTCAGTATGCACCCGACTCCAGCGATGCTTCTAGAATCAAACTGCAAAGGGGTATCGGAGGTATATCAGATTTGCTTTCCATAAATGATTCTCTCATAGGTATATTAGGCGTTTATTACATTTCTTTAATTTGCATTTTGGTTCCTTTCGCCTTTTGGGGAAATAAAACAGTAATGTTTATAATCCTAATTTTATCAATACTTCCATTGATATATCTTTATAAACAGACAAGCTCCAAAAAAACTGCAAAAACCGAAACAATAAAACAAGAAAAAGCCATGCCTCAAAAGATCATATCACCAGTTCGTGAAGATACAGGTCTTGAATCCTTAAAGAAATATGAAAAGGAGGCAAATAACTTAAAGGCGTTATTTGATGTAAAGGAAGAAGTCGTTAAGGATTTGATTGAAAAATATTTTACTCCGCCTCAACTTACATACGATAGATTTATGAATGTGGTAGACAGTTCACATAAGATGTTTTACAATCAGCATGATTCAGCATTGAACATCATCAATCTTGCAGCTGAGGATACACCAAGAATTGAAAGTGAACTTGAAGCCAAACTGAGTAATATGAAAGCTATTATCGACCAGATTGAGGAGTTGACAAACGAATTGGTTATCAATTTAAGTTCAGATGATAAGACAAATGAGGATGTTAAAAACTTATTGGAAGAAATGGAAAACTTAATAAGTTCTGTTAAGGAATATTAGGTGATTATATGAGTAAAACTTGTCCAAAATGTGGAAAGGAGCAAGCTGATGATGTCAAGTTCTGTATGGATTGCGGTTACAGTTTCTCCAATAGTCCATCAGCCAAAAATTCAGGATTGCTTTCAAACGGAAAGATATTTCTAGCTATCATAGCCGTCATATTGATTTTTGGAGCGGCATTCATTCTCACATCCGGAGGCAACACCAATAACGTTACAGCAGATGTTGATGACGTTGACCATGTCGATTTGACAATCACGGATGTATTGGACTATGACAGCAGCTATGACAACAAAACAAGCTATACCATATATACAGAAGCATTATTTTTAGACGTGCCTTCAGATATGAAGGGATATGTGGTTAAAACTAAATATTATGATAAGAATAATACTCTTTTAGGCCAAGAGAGCGAAAAGCTGTCAAATGTTTATTATGATAGCGATTACAGCATAAGTTTTGGATATTACACATCATATAAAAAATTAGATTTGGATCATGTTAATGTAGAAATAGTTAAAAGCGGTGAAACCATAGATAATTTTACTGCTAAAATTGATAGAAACAAAATAGATTATCTTAACTAAGGTGATGAAAATGGCAGAATTTTCTCTAGATGTCGATGAAATTAAAAAAGATGTAGAAACATCCATTAAGGATGAAGAAGAAAAACTAGAAAACTCAACTCTTAAAAACCAAGCACAGGATAATGCAACCGCAATTTTCGATGCTGATTTGAACAATCCACAGGAAAGGGAAAAAATCCTACAGCCTCTAGATGATTTCGGTTTATCCGACATGTCAAAATCCGCTTCACATAATGAAATGCTGTCAACAAGATTAAGTGATTTAACCAAAGGCGGAAAGGAAGCAGACAACATTGGAGAAAAATTGTTAGAATTGGACCAACAGATGAAGGATTTGGATCCAAGCAAAGTTGATTTTGCTAAAAAGGGTGTGCTTGGCAATATAGTCAACCCTGTTAAAAAATACTTCGCCAAATATGAAAAAGCTGAAGTATCAATTTCACATATTATTGAATCTCTTGAAAGAAGCGGTAAAGTCCTGCAAAATGACAATACAACTCTTTTAAGTGAAGAAAACTATTTAAGAGAAGTTACAAACAAACTTCTTGCAGACATCGAGCTTGGTAAAAAGATGGATGAATCCATTGAAGCTCAAATTCAAAATGCCGAACTTGAAGGCGTATCCGAAGAAAAAATCGCATTCGTGCGCGAAGAGGTCCTGTTCCCTCTAAGACAAAGAATCATGGATATGCAGCAAATGATTGTTGTAAACCAGCAAGGAATTGTTTCCCTTAATGTAATCAGAAGAAACAATAAGGAATTGATTAGAGGAGTTAAACGTGCCCAAAACGTTACCGTTTCAGCCTTAAGAACCGGTGTAATGGTTGCAAGTGCACTTTATAACCAAAAGATTGTTATGGATAAGATCAATATCCTCAATAAGACCACTGAAAACATTATAGAATCAACCTCACACATGCTCAAGGAACAAGGAAGTGAAATTCAAAGGCACAGTGCTGAGACAATGATTTCTCCAGAGGTTTTAAAAGCTTCATTTGCAGAAGCCCTTCAAGCTATTGAAGATGTAAGCACCTATAAACAACAAGCTCTTCCTAAAATGAAAGAAACAATCGAAGTCTTCTCAGACCTTGCGGATGAAGGGCAAAAGGTTGTTGATAAAATAGAAACAAGCAATAAAGATTTGTTAGAATAGTGAGATTCACCCTCACTATAAATTTTTTAGGTTGAAAAATGAATGCTTTAGAAAAAATTAAAAGGTCCTGGTGGGTTATCTTTTCACCAATCATCCTGTTAAACGGTCTGGGATTCATTTATATTGGCGCTGTACATGATAACAGGAATTGGATTTTAGAAGGGGTAATCTATGAAATTCCATGGGTCTTTGGAATAATATTTTCCACATTTGATGGGATTGTTGAGATATATGTGGCAATATCCATGATATTGATGCTGGTTTCCATTGTCCGCTCTGTCTGGGTTGCAATTAAACTTGCCGACGTGTATGATAATGAGGAGGTTTACTCAATTCAATCAGCTTCATTGATCAGTTCAAATCAGGAAAATAAGGGTTTTCCTACCACTATTGCATGTGTTTCATGTCTTATTTTGGTATTTTTTGGATATTCAATTCTAGCGTTACTTTAAATATTACTTTTTTTTAAAATATACTTATGAATAAAAAGATTAGGATAGCTATAGTGATTATTTTGCTTTTAATAGTAGGATTTGCAATTTTCTACATAAGCGATTATTATCATGCCGAAAAAGTAGCTGTTGACAGTTTAAATGGCACTGATAATGTATCCGTTATCAAAACATCCAATGGGATGCTATTGGATGGTCCTGGAAATGATACTGCATTAATATTCTATCCGGGAGCAAAAATCGAGTATACATCATACGCTCCGTTGCTCATGAACCTGTCAAGTCAGGGCATTGACTGTTATTTAGTGGAAATGCCGTTCAATTTAGCATTTTTAGGTCAGAATAGTGCTGATGAAATAATAGATAGTGGAAATTATTCACATTATTTCATTTCAGGTCATTCTTTAGGCGGAGCAATGGCTGCATCATACGTCAACGGCACCAACAAAACCGATGGTTTGATATTGTTTGCGGCATATTCAACCAGCGAAATTGAAAAGCCTGTCTTATCAATTTACGGATCGGAGGATAAGGTATTGAATATGGATAAGTACAATGAATCCAAAGGCTTCATCGATGAAAATCTCACAGAAGTAGAAATCAGCGGTGCAAATCATGCTCAGTTTGCATATTACGGAAATCAGTCAGGCGATGGAGTTGCTAAAATATCCGCCGAATCACAACAAGAAGAATGTGTCGGCGAAATTATTGACTTCATTAACGGTGTTTTAGTTTAAGGAAATTAGTCATTCGCTAATTTCTTCAATTCCCTGCCGGTCAGATGGAATACGTTCCAGTCCTTTTGTTCGGCGCCAAGTGATTTGTAAAAGTCAATGCTGGGCTGGTTCCAGGACAGGCATGTCCATTCAAACCTTCCATATCCTTTCTCATCAACAACTTTTGCTAATTTTTTAAGAAGTGCGGTTCCATATCCTTTGCCGCGATATTCAGGGTCAATAAAGAGGTCTTCCAGATGAAGATTTGCATTGCCGATATATGTTGAAAAGCTTAGGAAATAGAGAGCAAATCCAATCTCTTTTCCGTCTTCAAGAGCAAATATCACATTTGCATGTTCCTTATCGAAAATCCATTTTTCAAGGTCTTCTTCGGTCGCAATGACTTCATCCAATCGGTGTTCGTAATCCGCAAGCTTTTTGATGAATGTTAAAATTAAACCCACATCCTCTCTTGATGCTTCCCTAAATGATAATTCTGCCATAAAAATCACTATAATTAATTTATATGTTAGACTAAATATATTCTTATGTTCAGAAAAATGAGGAGAATTGGCCAGGAGATACCGAAAGAGGAATGTGAAGAGATACTAACCAATGAGCCTAGGGGAGTTTTAGCTCTTCTGGGAGATGATGATTATCCCTATGCCATTCCGATGAGCCATGTATATGTCGACGGGAAAATCTATTTTCATGGTGCGCAGGAAGGCCATAAAAACGATGCTGTCAAAAGGCACCAGAAGGTTTCCTATTGCGTCATGGACAAGGGAGTTAAGGCTGAAGACAGCTGGTGGTACACATTCAAAAGCGTCATTGCCTTTGGAAGGATAAAAACATTGACAGACAGGGATGAAAAAATCGAAAAATTAACTCATTTGGGCGATAAATTCTTCCCGACTCATGAGGAAACCGTTGACGAGATTAACAGGCTGCTGGACAGGACTGAAGTATTTGAAATTACAATCGAGCATATGAGCGGCAAGATTGTTAAGGAAAAATAGGTGCCGGAATGGTTAAAAAGAGAATCTTTTATTATGATGTGCTGCGCGCAATTGCGATAATTGGAATTGTCTTTTGCCATGCATCAGTATCATTCATACTGACTGGCGTAGACAATCCCACATTTCCCATTTCAGCATTCTTTGACTGCTTTAGGGATTTTTCAATACCAATATTCGTAATGCTGAGCGGCGCATTGCTGATCAATAGAAAAGATTCTTTAGGCGATTTTTTCAAAAAGAGATTATCCAGACTGTTCATACCCTTTGTTTTCTGGGTAATAGTATACAGCATTTATTCTGCAGTTTATATTAAGCATTCCTTTGACATTTCCAGTGCACTGGACATATTCTTAGGAGCGCCTGGAACCTTGGGAGTTGCATTCTGGTTCATTTGGATGATTGTGATTGTCTATTGTGAAATATTCCTCATCAATAGGATAATCATATATGGAAGCGGAAAAAGGGAGAATTTTGAAAAGGAATTCATCACTCTTCTGACAGTTTTTTCAGTGATTTACATAGTCCTTTCCAATTTTGGCATATTGGGCAATTACAGTTCGAAGTTATTGTATTTCATGTCATTCATTGCATATGTCATCATAGGATACTTCATTTCCCATTATGATTTGGTTGGAAGCAGGGTAAGTGCAAATAAGATGATTATAGTCACATTACTGATTTCATGTGCATTATATGGATATTACATTTTCGGCTTTGTAGTTCCCAAATCAATTCAGGCAAATCATTTTGTCTATAAGGGATATTTCAACCTTCTGATATTGGCCCTTTCGGTAAATATATTCTGCTTGTTTAAGTATCTTTCAAAAACCAAATATCTTATGTATATTGAAGATAAAACATTAGGAAAAGTGTTCATTACCATAAGCAAATACAGTTTCGGATTATATTTATGCCATTATATGATATTGATTATCTTAAAGATAAACCTTATACGCATTTATTACAATCAAAGCCCATTATTGTGGATACCGATACTCGTAATATTGACTACAGTGATTTCCCTAGGCATTTTGGGAATTTTAAACAGGATTCCCTATCTCAATAAGTTCACAGGAAAAAGTTAAGATAGATTAGTTACATATTAAGTTCCATGATAGGTAACGATTGGGATTTGGCATTGGCGGACGAGTTTGAAAAAGACTATTTTTTAAAAATCATTGACTTTATCAATGGGGAATATGATTCAAAAACCGTTTATCCCCTTTATGAGGACATATTCAACGCTTTTAAATTCACCCCATTAGGCAATGTCAAAGTCGTCATTTTAGGCCAGGACCCATATCATGAGGAAGGCCAGGCTCATGGCCTTGCATTTTCAACTCCAGATGGCCGTCCAATTCCAAGGTCACTTAAAAACATATTCAAGGAGATTAATGATGAATATTCATATCCGATTCCGGAATCAGGATGTCTGGAAAAGTGGGCAAAAGAAGGCGTTTTTTTACTCAATACCGTTTTGACTGTTGTTGAAGGTGAAGCCAATTCCCACAGCAAATGCGGCTGGCAGACTTTTACGGATAATGTAATAAGGATATTGAACTGCCAGAGCCAACCGATTGTTTTCATGCTTTGGGGAAAACAGGCGGAAAAGAAAAAGGAATTGATTACAAATCCTAATCATTTGGTTTTAATTACATCCCATCCCTCACCGTTTTCGGCCCGCAGGGGATTTCTGGGCTGCAATCACTTTAAGATGGCTAATGAATTTTTAAAGAAAAACAATTTGAAAGAAATAGATTGGAAACTGGGCTAGATTATTACTTCATAATCCGTTTTCCTGTTGTCTCTCATTCGGGAGTCCATATCTACAAGATCATATACTAGCCTATTTCTCATGAGCATTGTCCATATTTCAAATGTCACCCTAACGAATTCCTTGTTCAATTTGATATGGTCATGGACGATAGGGCATTTATATGGAAATTCGCTTTCATCAAATATCAGATGGAATTCCCCTTTTTTGTCCAAATGGGGAATCAGTGGAAAGGTTCTGCACTGGATAGGCCTGATTGACCTGTTGCATTTAGGCGGATTGACACATTTCACAAGGTATATCTGGCCTTTCCATGAGTGGGGATATTTTATTTCAGAAGAATCGATATAGTACAGTTCAAATTCATCGCTGTCCTCATACATCAGCTCTTCACCCGGAAGCAGATAAAGAGCCAATTCTTCGTTTCTATAGTCTTCGGCATCATAAACGCAGCATACTTCACCGCATAATTTCCCGCAATCAAAATCGACTGGTGAGACTTCATCAAGCCTTTTATAAATTTTTTTTATGCTTTCCTTCATTTCACTTGCAGTAATTTCCATATTTTCAACCTATACTAATATTTTTCTTTTCATATTATATGAAAATAGCACTAAGTATATAACTTTAAAATCAAATATAATTATTAACAATTATTATTTGGGATATTGATGCATTTAAAGGATAATAGGATTTTTTACTTGGATGAACTAAGGGCGCTGGCCATACTTCTGGTGTTGCTTGCACATACAATTCAATATTTTCCAGTAAATATGGATTACCTGACATCACCTACGCTTTTGTCCTATCTTACAGTTTCCAGAATGGGCGTTCCACTATTTTTCATGCTGAGCGGAGCTTTATTAATCGGTAAGGAATATTCATTATCCAGTTTCTTTAAGAAACGTTTCAAAAGAGTATTGATTCCCGCCATATTCTGGTATATAATTCTGTTTTTGACCGTTGCGGCCGCAAACGGATATAATTTTAACATGATATCCTATTGGATTTATCAGGCTCCTTTCCCATGGTTTGTCTGTGCAATAATTGGAATATATCTTGTAATACCTATTTTCAGCTCATTCATTAAGGAATATGGCATGAAAGGTGCTGAATATTGTCTGTTAATCTGGTTTATCATAATTATCCTGACAACTTTTAACCTTTCAGAGAATTATTACGTTGAGCTGATATTCAATAACTTCGGTTTATACATAGGATATGCAATTTTAGGATATTATCTGACTAATAAGGACTTTAACATATATTCTCTGCCGATGATGATTTTCAATTTAATAGCTTTCATCGTTACATTATCCATAAGCATTTACTATGCATTCAATTATGTCAATGTCGTCTATATCTACTCAGTTTCAGTAATTATTCAATGCATTACATTGTTTCTGTTTTTAAGATATCTGAGCAAATATGCATTATTCAAACCTAAGAAAGTGTTATCTAAAGTTCATGAGTTCATCAGGAAGTCATGGATTGGTTCACTGATTTATTTCTTGAGCATAAGCAGCTATACCATTTATCTGATGCACATACACATTGTAAACCTGCTGCTCCAGTATTATCCGATTACAACATTCGATTTGATTCCTGCCGTATATCTGTTATTGGTACTCGGATCAATAATTGTAGCTTTCATATTATCCAAGATACCTATTTTAAACAGGATTGTTGGTGTTTACTGATTTTAAAAAAAGAAAAAGAAATTAATTAGTTTGAAAACTAATTAATTTGGTCTATCCGTATTGAACTTATCGCTTGATCTTATTCCGACCAATGAAGCGAATACCGCCAGGATACATGCTATTGTACAAATCAGACAAATGGTTTGTGATGCCTGTACAATCATTGACGCATATTGCGGAGCCAATTCCAGGCTGCCCATTACCCAAGCAAATACGAGGGTTAAAAGACCCAGACTCATAGTCTGTCCTATGGTTCTCATGGTGGCTTGAGAAGCGGATGCTGTCGGAGCGTCCTTTGGAGGAACTGAACTCATGATGGCGTTCATGTTCGGACTTGAGAAGAGTCCCATTCCAATACCCTGCAGGACCATTGCCAATATCACTATATATATCGGGGTGTCTCCAGTTAGGAATGTGAGTATTGCCAGAGCCACCGCAGCGATTCCAATACCTATAGCGGCTAGTTTTTGAGGATGAATCCTGTCTGAAAGTTTTCCGGCATTCGGAGCCATGATTGCCATGATGATAGGTGTAATTATCAGTATCATTCCTGACATTTGGGCATTCCATCCCCTTACGTATTGGAAATGGTAATTCAGGATGGTTGTAACCACCATAATCGCCAGATAGCTGCACAATGCCGCAACGTTTGATGATGTGAACTTTTTGTTCTTGAACAGGTTCATGTTGAATACCGGAGATTTCTGTCTCAATTCATAAAGGCCAAAGATTACAAGCAATATTATTCCTGCAACGGTCAATATCTTGCCGGTAGTGGTAATCAGGGTAGTGAATCCATAGATAAATAGCAAGATTCCTATGGCATATAGGATGGATCCGACCTTATCAATCTTGTCATTTTGATATGTTTTCCATTCTTGAGGTATTTTTGTAAGGAGTAATATGATACACAATACCAAAAATGGAATAACGACGTAAAACATGGACCTCCAGCCGAAGTTGTGAACTAAAAATCCGCAGATGACCGGGGAGAGTGATGTTGCAAGGTAAACTCCTGTAACTGTAAAGCCCAATGCCTTTCCTCTGTTTTTAGGTTTGACTGCATGTACAACCATTGCCATTCCGGATACATTTAGAAATGCCATTCCTGCACCTTGAATCACCCTGAAAATCAGGAATGATTCTGTTGAAAACGCAAGACATGCTCCAATGGAACCGATTAAAAACACGATAACTCCTGCAAGCAATGATTTTTTAACACCGAATTTTCCTGAAATCTGCCCCGCCGGAACTGTAAAGACCGCTACGACAAGAAACAGTATTGTCGGAACCCAGTTTTGAATAACATTATTCATTGCAAAGTCCTGTGCGATTGCGGGAACGCCGATGATTATCCCATTTGACAGAAACACTGCAAAAAATGATGTTATAAATGATACGAATACAACGTATGTTTCAAATTCTATTTTCATAATTTCCCTCTCTTTTTAATTAAATTTAAATAATCTTACCTCTTTAAATTAAATGAATCTTTTGATTTTATTCCCACTAATGAAGCAAAAATTGCAATTATGCAGATTATGGTACATATCAAACAGACCAGCTGTGAGCTTTGAACTATCAGGCCGGCATATTGGGAAGAAAGCTTTAAACTGCCCATCATCCAGGCAAATACAAGGGTCAAAAGACCCAAACTCAATGTTTGACCTATGGTTCTCATGGCAGATTGGGCTGCAGATGCATTAGGTGTCTCATTTGGCGGAACGGAACTCATAATTGCATTTGTATTTGGTGATGTGAATAATCCCATTCCAACACCCTGCAGAATCATTGCAATGACAATGAGATAGATTGGAGTGTCTGCATCCAAAAAGATTAAAATCAGCAATGTTACTGTTGCTATGCTCATACCGATTGCCGCCAATTTTTGAGGATGAATCTTATCAGACAGCTTTCCTGAATTAGGAGCCATGAAAGCCATTATTATTGGTGTAATTATCAGCATTAACCCTGAAAGCTGTGCATTCCAGCCCCTTACATATTGGAAATGATAATTCAATATTGTGGTTATTGCCGCTATTGCAAGATAGCTGCATAATGCCGCAATGTTTGATGATGTGAACTTCATGTTTCTGAACAGTCTCATATTGAATGCCGGACTTTCAATCTTAAGCTCATAGAATACAAAAATGAGCAATAAAATTGCACCAATCCCAACGCTTATCATACCAAATGTGTTCATCAAATTTGTAAATCCATAAATGAATAGTAAAATGCCTATTCCGTATAGGATATAGCCTATGCTGTCGATTTTGCTGTTTTCGTAGGTTTTCCATTCGCCTGGAATTTTTGATATTATGAGGATTAGGCAAAGAACTAAAAACGGCAAAACAAAGTAGAACATTGATCTCCAACCGAAATTGTAGACTAAAAATCCGCAGAATACTGGGGATAGTGAACCTGCCAGATAAATTCCGGTAACTGTATATCCAAGTGCCTTTCCTCTGTTTTGAGGTTTAATGGCTTGAACGACCATTGCCATTGCAGATACATTTAAAAATGCAATGCCTATTCCCTGAAGCACTCTAAACAGCAGAAATGATTCGGTTGAAAATGACAATGCTCCTCCAATGGATGCAATTATAAAGATAATCAGTCCTGCAACCAATGACTTTTTGACTCCGTATTTGCCTGAAATCTGGCCTGCAGGAAGGGTGAATACGGCTATGACAAGCAAAGCTATTGTCGGAATCCAATTTTGAATAATGTTGTTCATTCCAAAATCACTTGCAATTGATGGAACTCCCAAAACGATTCCCGCTGATAGAAACACTGCAAAGAATGATGTTATGAATGCAACGAATACAACATATGTTTCAGAATCTAGTTTCATCATATCTCCTCTTATTTATCTTCAATGAGCTTCATGCCTTTAATGGCTATTTCTTTCAGTCTTTCCTTTAGAATTTCATCTTCGTCGGTTATCCCCACTTCCTTTTCCCAATCTTTGGCAAACTGCCTGTATTTTGGGGCCAGGTCTTTTCCCTTTTCGGTGACATTCAGCATGTATTTGCGTCTGTTTTCGGGATTCACCTCTCTTTTGATATATCCTTCATCTTCAAATTTCTTCAGTATTTTGGCAATGTTTCCCTTGCTTTGGCAGAACATGTTCACAAGATCCTCCTGTGAGCAGTTCGGGTGGTCATAAATAAACATGATGTAGCGTATGTCATGGCCAAAATCGTAATCTGAAAATTTTGATTTCATATATTTTTGCTGATTAAGTGAAATATTGTGAATCCAAGCCACAAATGGTGACCTGTCTTCTATTCCCTGAAAAATTTCATCTTCCATTATCTCACCTGATTAATATTATTATTTTGATATTATATAATTGTTTCTTTTGAAACAGTTAAAAATGAAACAATAATACTTTCTAGAAAATAATTTAAATGAAAATGGTCATATATAGTAATAATTATTTGACCAGGGGAATTTTTATGAGCAAAATGGAAATCGAGTTGACACAGGAACAGGAAGAGAAAGTAAAAATATTAATGGAAAATGGGGTTACTATTGGTGAGGCTATTGATACTCTATTTGAATTGAAAGAAAAAACATTGCCTGAAATAGAATCAATTGCTGACGAACAGCTTGGATTGTTTGATAAGATTAAGGAAACTTCTTTGGATGTTGATGCCAAAGCTGAAGCATTGGATGAAAATTATGGTGAGGCCGATAAGACTTATGAATTAAAAGCACAGGAAATTAAAGCCAAAGTTAGTTGGGCTAAAGATATCTTTAAATTTTAATTCATCTTTTTTTTACTTTTATACTCATTTCATCATATTTTCATAAGAAATAATGCTGATTTTTGCACGAGTTAATAATTTTCGCAATTAAAAATGGAATTTGATTAATAATTGTTCTTTTAGACATATTAATGATGTCAAGGCGAATTTTCCTGTTTATCTGAATTAAAACCTATATTTTTATAAATGGTTGTTTTTAATCTTATAATGTTGTCAATTGATAATGTTGGGATTGATGTTTCAGATTTCATATATTGAATTGGCTTTATAAATAGTTTCATAAATTATAATCCTTTTATACTTTAATTTAAGTATAATTTAACTCAATGTTTAATTTTCATAAAGTTTAATGCTTATTTTTTAAAATTAAACCCATTTAATCAAGTATGGGAAATAAAAAGGTTTATATAAGATTTTTTAAATATTAACTTATAAGGTGAGAATAAAATCACAATATATTAGAAATAATCTGTTATGGAGGAAATATTTTGAACAGAGAATTATTACTCACTGTTTTGATGGTTCTTGTTGTCGCATTATCGGTAAGTGCCATTCATGCCAGTGAAGTAAATGCTACAGATTCATATGCAGTAGCACAGGATGACACGTATGTTTCTGTATATAATTCAGACGTTGATAATGATCCGTCTAATGACAATGTTTTAAAATCTGATGATTCAGATGTTTTATCAACTGATGTGGAAAGTAATTCTTTACTCAAAAGTGATAATAATGCCGACGTATTGGCCGCTTCCAATACGACAATTGACAAATCAAAAACAATCACTTCAAAAGATATTACTAAATATTACAAAGGAACTGAAAAATACTCAGCAAAGTTCCTTGATATCAATGGAAACCCATTGAAAAATACTAACGTCAAAATTACATTAAATGGTAAATCTTTCACTAAAAAAACCAATACAAATGGAGTTGCATCCTTATCAATCAAAAGTCTCAAACCGGGAACATATAAGGCTGTTGCAACTAATCCTAAAACCGGATATAGCTTAACAACTACCATAAAGGTTTTATCAACTATTAGTGCTAAGGACATATCAAAAGTCTACACTGATGGTAGAAAATTTTACGCTACTTTTCTTAAAAGCACTGGAAAAGTGTTAGCTAACAAAAACATAAAATTCAAACTTAACGGAAAGACATTCACTAAAAAGACTAATTCAAAGGGCGTAGCTAGTTTATCCTTGAAATCATTGAAAGTGGGTTCATATAAAATAACTTCCTACAATACCGATGGTCTTACCAAAACCAAGACCATCAAAGTAGTGAAATCCACTACAACATCATTAACTGCTAATGATTATACTTTCCTTAAAAGCGATTCCAAGACCATAAGCGTTAAATTGCTTAATAAATTCGGTTATGCTCCAAGTTCAGGAAAAATAATTAAATTCACCGTTAATGGAAAATCATATAATGCAAAGACAAACAGCAAAGGAATTGCAAGTCTCAAATTGCCTTCACTTAAGGATGGAATCTACACTGTAAAATATAAGTTTGCAGGAAACAATTTCTACAAGGCTTCAAGCACATCCAGCAAAGTAACAATAATACCAAGTAAAACACCTACTTTCACTGTAAAAAGTACAACTACTTTCGGTAAAGGTTCAAATACACCTTTTAAAGTTGCTTTGTCTTCAGGCAGTGTTCTATTAGCCAATAAGAAAGTCACTCTCACTGTCAATGGCAATACATATACAAAAACTACAGACAGCAATGGTATAGTATCCTTGCCTATTGACTTGAACGTTGGTAAATATACTATTAAGTACACTAACGCTAAGGAATCCAAAATCGATTCAATTACAGGATCAAGTGACATCACAGTCAAACAGAGAACTTCAACTTCCCTTACATGGAAAAGCGCTACTTCCATGAATGCAGGAACCCAGAGTGTTAATGTAATGTTATTGGACTCCAGCAAAAAAGCTATCAGCGGAGCCACTGTTAAACTGACCGTGAAATCTGACACTTACACTGCTAAAACTGCATCAGACGGGTCTGCTAAATTCACTACATACTTGCCTGGCGGAAGTTATTCAGTTTCATATAGCTTTGATGGAGATAACCTTAATTTAGCAGGTTCCGGATCTGTAAAACTGACAGTAACCGCTCCGAAAACAGTCACTTTAAATGAAGTGCTTACTGCGGCCACCAACTTCAAGAACTACTATGACAGCAACAATAAGTTTCCTAATACAGTAAAGGTTGGAAGTCTTACATTTACCGTTCCGGAATTCTTATACATCATGAGTGAAGCCATTGATGAGATAGGAAATTCAAAATCAAGCAATATTGCATATATATCTGATGTTGCGGCTCCTAAAAATCCTTCAGGAGACAATATCGATTCAAAAAATTTACTTCAAGCTAAATATGTGGCTGTTGCAAAGAATATTGCAACCTACATTAAAACCAATAAGATTGCTCCTAACTACGCTTCATCAGCTGTAGGTAAAATCATATATTCAGAACTTGTTGATTCATTCTCAAGAATATTGGCATTTTACAAGGCTGAAAAACGTATGCCAAATTATGTGGTCATCAACTACGGTTCCGGTTCCTCACAAGGAGGATCAGGTCTAAATGAAAAGAATACTGTCAGTGATTTGTCAATGTACCTTAAAGCTTCAACCAACTGTCAGGTGAATAATTCTGCAATTAAAAAGATTGTTGCGTCATTGACAAAAGGTTTGAAAACTGACAAGGAAAAAGCCGTTGCAATATATAACTATGTAAGGGATACCGTATCATACAGTTTCTATTACAATACAAAATATGGTGCAACAGGTACTTTATCAGCCAAGACTGGAAATTGTGTGGATCACTCCCATTTGCTTGTGGCCATGTTTAGAACTGCTGATTTGCCAGCAAGATATGTTCATGGAAACTGCAGATTCTCAAGCGGCAGTACATATGGGCATGTTTGGACACAGGTCTTAATTGGAAATACTTGGACAGTCGCTGATGCAACAAGTTCAAGAAATGCTGTTGGAAGTATAGTTAATTGGAATACCAAATCCTTTACCCTTAAAGGAATATATTCTGGAATTTCATTCTAATTATCTATCCCTTTTTTCTTTTTTTAAATTACAATTATGATAAATATTTCAATAGGCAATCTTATTTTCTATTTGAATTTTTAATGATAAAATCAATTTAATTAACTGTCATCACATCAAATTTATAATTGTTTTGGGATATGTAGATGCAATCATTAAAATAATTGATTTTCTCCTTATTTTCACGATTCATCATAAAGATTAATTAATCGGCTCATCAAAAATAAGATATGAAAAAGGTGCAGATAATGCATAAAAAATATTATGATTACTGATTTTATACGTAGGTGTTAAAGTTGAAAACTAAAACAAAGCTAATCATTATTTTTGCTGTTTTGATAATAGGCGGTTTGTTACTTTTACAAAACGGAAATTATAATGAAATTGAATATCAAACGCTTGGAAATACCAGCATAGGTACAGTTGAGGTGGGCATTTCAGGAAATGAAAATGCAACAAAATGTATCGCATTGATTACAGGCATTCATCCTAGGGAAACATTATCCATGGGTCCTGAAATTGAATCAGCAAAGCAGTTCGGCAATGATGATGTCAAGATTATCCATTATAAGGTAACGGTTACCCAAAACCCTCAGGACTATGAGGAGGGAAGGGCAAATGGTGAAAGCCTTGTTCATGATTATGTCAATCCCCATGTGACACAGTCAGATGCCGATGCGGTAATAATCAGTCATTCACATAATCCAGATTATGGATCAGGATTCTACATAGCGACACCTGAAATGGATTCAGCTTCTGTCAATATCGCTCAAAACATTGAAAAATCAAGCGATTTCAACTATTATCCTGTAACAGGCAATGAAACATACAAATCAACCTCTGCGGTTTTAGTTTCAAAACCGATTGCACAGGAGGGTTATCCGACATTCGTGTATGAGGTGCCTGAAGACGTATGGGATTTCATGGTTACCTTCAAGACAAAAGAGTTGTTCAATTTAGTTTCTCAAAATGTGTAAAATCCCCTTTTTTGAGTAACTTTTAATAGTTTCAACTGCTATAAATATTAATAGTTAAATTATCTTTTACACTGATGATGAGAGGATAAATCATGAAAAAAATCATAACATATGGAACATTTGACTTGTTCCATATAGGTCATTACAATATATTAAAAAGGGCAAAGGAACATGGAGACTACCTGATTGTTGGTGTCACCGGTGAAAACTATGATATCGGGCGTGGAAAGCTGAATGTCCATGATTCACTTGCAACTAGGATAGAAAACGTTTTGAAAACCGGTTTTGCAGATGAAATAATCGTTGAAGAATATCTCGGCCAGAAGATTGGGGACATCATTAAATATGATATTGATGCCTTTGTGATTGGAGACGACTGGAAGGGCAAATTCGATCATCTTTCCAGATACTGCGACATGATTTACCTGGAAAGGACAAAAGGTATTTCAAGCACACAAATCAGGGAAGAGACATTTGACCAATATGATATCGGTATGATATGCGATATCGTTGACGATAACCAGATTGTCAGGGAAGCGAAACTGGTCAATGGTTTTGAAGTCAAGAATGTATGTTCCGATGACAGCAAGATTTTGGAAAGGCTGCAGGATAAATATTCAATTGAAAATTCATTTGACAGCTATAAGGACATGATAAGCAAGTCAGATATCATTTATGTTCGTTGCGTCACCGAAAAAAGATTTAATTATATACGCCAGGCTTTAAACGCTGGTAAACATGTATTGTATGACCCTCCTGCAACATTCAAGTCAGATGAGTTAAAAGAGTTGATTTCCATAGCGAAAGAAAAGAACCTGATTTTGATGGAAAACATTAAAATGGTTCACATTTACGTATTCAATCAATTGCTATGGATGACCCAGGGAGGATTGATTGGAGACATATTGAGCTTCAACTGCTCAATTTCAAAAAATGATGAAAGCAGAAGCAACCTCTTTTACGATTTGAGCGTTTATACCTTGCTTCCAATGCTGAAGATTATGGGTCTGGATTATGAAAAGGCTGATTTCAACGTATCCAAGGACGGGGATAACATTGAATTTGCTTCAATGAATTTTGTCTATCCAAAAGGCCGTGCCGTACTCAACGTTGGAAATACAATTCGTGTTGACAATCAATTGGAAATCATAGGAACCGAAGGTACAATCCGAATGAAAGGAGACTGGTGGAGAAGCAAAAGTTTTGAACTTCATACGCCCGGGTCAAGTGATGTTCAGCTATATACAACAAATTTTGATGGAAACGGTTTCAAATACTTGATCAGGGAACTTTCATCAATGTTATCAAATAATCGCATTAACTCAAAAAGTATCTTTGAAGAGGAATCCTTAAAGATTGTTGAAATTCTCGAAGATGTGAAAAAAGCCGAAAAATAAGTATTTTCAAATGAAATTAAAAATTTAAAAAGGATTTTATACAGATTATTATATGTGATGATATTTGGGAGAGTAACATGTATTATATTAATGAAAACGTAAAAGACCTATTTAGAATATTTGATCAGAATTCTAGGGATGGTTACATTAGAATGGATTTAAATGAGAATCCTGTTGGTTTGCCTCAGGAATTTATAGATGAAGTCCTTTCTAAAGTTACACCGGAATTTGTTGCCAAATATCCTGAACAGCTGGAATTTACAAGAAAGTTAGCTAAATTTATAGGAGTTGAAGTGGAGAATATTTGTCTTGTAAATGGTTCTGCTGAAGGAATAAGATACATTATTCAAGCATATAGCAGGCCGGGAGGTAAAGTATTGTCCGTTAGCCCGTCTTATGCAATGTATGATGTATACTGTAATATGTATGGCAGACAAAGCGTTCATGTGAATTATGATGACAATCTGGAAATGGATGTTGAAAATATTGTGGATTCAATTGATGATGATATTGATCTGGTAATCATCTTAAACCCAAATAATCCAGTGGGTGATGTCTACACCTATGAAGAGATGGATAAGATAGTGGCGGCCTGTAAAGAGCATGAATGCACACTGTTAATTGATGAAGCTTATTTCTATTTTTATCCAAACTCATTCATTCGATATGCAATGGAAAATGAGCATGTCCTATTAACAAGAACATTTTCTAAGGTATTCTCACTTGCCGGTGCAAGATTGGGTTATGTGGTTGGCCAGAAGGAATATGTTGAAATCGTTCAGAAATTGGCTACCCCTCATAATATCAATGCTTTCGGAATGTTGTTTGCACAGGCAATTATTGAAAAAGAGGGAATGCTTGATGAGCTTGTTGAAAAACAGTTGCAGGGTAAACAGCATTTAATCGATACGCTGCAGGAAAAAGGATATCAAGTTAGCGCAAAAGAAGGTAATTTCATTTTCATTAAACCAAAGCACCTGGATTCTGAAACTATTGTCAGACGAATGAAAGAAGAGAAGAAGATTTTAATAAAGGTTTATAACAATGTTCCGAATTTAGGAAACTGTTTACGTGTTTCCACAGGTGAAACGGAAGTGATGGATACTTTCATTAAAGCTTTAGAGGATATTGACCGTTAATGGATGAAATTCAATTTTACAGAGTCACAGGATAAGGTAAAAAGCATGTTTAAAAGGGTTGAAAAAAAGGACATAGGTCTGATTAAGGATTACATTGGAACTGACTATGATAAATGTCTGTATTTGTATCTGGATTTTTTAAAATACGGATTAGACAATGAAAACTTAAAATTCTGGTTAAATATTGATAATGATGAACTAAAATGTGTAATTTTAAAATATTATTCCGGAATGCACATATTTTCCAGGAATAAAGACTGTGACTTTGATGAGATAAGGGAATTAATAATGGAAGAAAGCCCTTCAGTCATATGTTCTGAAAAATTTTTAATAGAAAGCCTTTCTGATACTCTCAAAGAGATGGAATACAATTCCGAATACGGTTGGGTTAGGGTTTTATCTAAACATTGCAGCTTCGATAATTCTGCTGTTGAAAGAGCTGATGAAAATGACTTTGAAGCAATCTCAAAATTAATCTGCAATGATCATATGGGAGAATTCTATGATTTGGATGAGCTGATTTGCCAGATTAAAGAAAGGGAAGAGGATAACTTCGGAAGAAATTATATAATAAAAGATGAGGACAAAATCGTGTCCAACGCTTCAACAAATGCCGAACTTGAAAATATTGCGGTATTATCTAATGTAATTACCGATGAATCATATAGGGGAAAAGGTCTTGCAACAAAAGTCTGCAGCAAACTGTGCAATGACCTGATTGATGAAGGCAAAAAAGTTTATTTGATTAACTATACTGAAGAATCCACAGGATTGTATGATAAATTAGGATTTGAAATTTCATGTGAAATCGGAAAACTGTTTAAAGCATAATGATTATTTGAATTATGATTAAAGTAATGATATGAAAATAGGAGAAAAGAATATGAGCCATTTATTCACAATTGGACCGGTTGAAATGTTTCCGGAAACATTGGAAATCGGTGGAAAACAGGTACCTTACTTTAGAAATGATGAATTTTCTCAAGTGGTATTTTCTGCATGCGCAGGATTAAAAAGGTTATTGTTTAATGAAAAGGGAGAAATAATTTTATTAACCTCCTCCGGAACAGGAGCTATGGAAGCAACCATAATGAACTGTTTTACAAAAGATGATAATCTGATTGTTATTGATGGAGGTTCATTCGGGCATCGCTTTACTCAAATCTGTGATGTTCATGAAGTTCCTTATAAAGCTGTTAAACTTGAAGAGAATGAAGCATTGACCCGGGAAAAAATAGATGAGGTCATGGGTGATGAAAAGTTCACCGGTTTGCTTGTTAATCTGGATGAAACATCTAACGGCCAGCTATATGATATTAATATGCTATCAGAACTTTGCAGGGAACATGATTTAATATTCGTTATAGATGCAATCAGTTCATTTTTGGCAGATGAATTAAATATGGATAAGTACGGCGTTGATGTTGTTATATTAAGCTCTCAAAAGGCATTGTCATTGGCTCCAGGATTATCAATTGTCGCATTGAGTGAAAGAATGGTGGAAAGAATAGATGGCATCGATTCCAAATCAATTTACTTTGATTTCAAGGATTATTTAAATAATGGTGAAAGGGGACAGACTCCATTCACCCCTGCTGTAAGGGTCGTCATTGAGCTTGAGGATATGGTTAAACGCCTGGAAGAGAAGGGAATAGAGAATATAATAAAGCAAACCAATGAACTTGCAGTCTATTTCAGAAAAAGAATAAGGGAAATAGGTTTGAATTATCCGGATTATCCTTTATCAAACGCTGTAACTCCAGTAATATTTCCTGATGGGAATGCCGGTGAAATATATAGAAAGCTGATTGACAGATACGATTTGACTGTTAATCCGAGCGGAGGAGATTCAGCAGACATCATGTTTAGAGTTTCCCATGTGGGAAATCATACAAAAGAAGATGTTGAAAATTTAATTTGTGCAATTGAAGAGATTATCAATTCTTAGAAAGGAGTGCTTTAATTGAGTGAAATGAATCAGATACAAAAGAATCTATATCAATTATTAGTTGAATTAGATGAAATTTTTAAAAAATATGACATTGAGTATATATTGGCTGCCGGGGCCATGTTAGGTTCTGTCAGAAATCGTCGTTTCATGCCGTGGGATGATGACATCGATTTATATATAACCCGGGATAATTGGAATAAGCTAGTTCATGTCCTGGAAACTGAAGATGATATTCTTCCTGAAGGACGTTCTTTTGTATATAATGAAAACACCCCCTATTACTGCAACCCTCTTGCAAGATATGTGAATCTCAATACAACCACAATCTATGTTTCCCAGTCATTGCCTGCCAAATCCTGCGGAAACCAAATAGAATTTTTCATTTTCAATCCGATGCCTGTAGGTGAAGAGGCAGAAAAGGAATATATGGATTTGATGCATGTCTATACTGAATTGGTATCCCCTTATTTTGTTGTTAATAAGGAAACTTCACTTGAGGATTGGCAAAAGCATTATGAACTCTATGAACATTACTGTAAAAGGATAGAGGCGGAAGGTGAAGAGAAGGTCCTCAAGGAGATTGAATATACATTAACGCATTATCCCGAAGAATGTGACCATTATATGATGACATGGGGAATCAGAAATCACGTTTACAAAAGCGAACATTATCAGCTTGAACCTGAAATGGGAAAATTCGAAGACGGCGAATTCCCATTGGGCTACAAGCCGGAAGGTTTTCTCAGGGGAGCATACGGTGACAGCTGGATGTATATTCCCGTATATGAAGAGCAGATTTTCCACAATGCAGTGAGAAACGATTACCTTCCATTTGAGGAATATACCAAAAGATATCTTCCAAAGATAAATCGCGAATCCGTGTTTAAGAAATTCAGAATCAACAAACACAATAATGCAGGTGTATTTTATAAGCAAAGAAAAATAGACATGCTGATTGCTAAAGAAAAGATTTATGTCGGTTCATTCCATGTATCAAAAGATCTGGAAGGAAAAGATGATTATCTGCGTTCACTTCTTGAAGAAAGGAAATATGACGAATTATCCAAGGAATTTGAAAGCTACCTTAAACTGCAAAAGACTAAAGATGCGCTGTTCTTTAATATTCAAGTTCCGATATCAGACAAGAATCTTGCAACATACCTCTTCAGTCTGATCGGACAAGGGGAATATTACAATGTTCCAAAGTTTTTAAGGACCCGTGAAGCGCAAGAGGAACCTTTAAATGATGAATTCAATGAAATCAGAAATATTGTCCAGATATGCCATGACATTTCCGTAGCAAGATATGATGAAAAGGATATTGGCCTGGTAAAGGAGCTTGTCGATAAGTATGAAAGCGAATATCCTGACTTGATAGATATACTTCGTGCTAAAATATGGATTATGGAAAAAGAAGCCGAATCCGTTGACGATTATAAAAAGATTGATGAATTGTGCAGCCATGTTTTATCAATGTATCCATTTGACGGTGAAACAATGGCATATAATGCTCAGGCAAAATCAGAATGCGGAGACAAGGATGCGGCAATGGACCTTTATAGAAAATCAGTCGACAATACAAGAAACGGCATAATATGGCAGAAGGTTGAAGATGAGAGCGGAATCAGCCGTATGGATATGGAAGCCGAATTGATTGAGGTGTTAAACAATGAAAACTAAACAGGATATTCAACTTGAACTGCTTCAAGAGATTGATGATATTTGCTCAAAAAATAACCTTAATTATATAATTGCGGATAAAAGGGCTTTGCATGCTTATCTGAATCATACATTTAATGATGATAATAGAATGATTCCTGTTGCAATGACACAGGGAGACATTGACCGCTTTTGCCAAATTTTTGAGAATGAAAATAATGAAGACCGGTATATTGAAGGAACTTTCAACAACTCCAATTATGTTCCGTTATACGTTTCCTATGGAAATCGCAATACTACCGATATGGATGTGATATACCGCAATAGGAACCTTCATTGGGGAATCAGAATACGAATATACCCAATAATTAAATTCATGGATAAAGAGGGAAATATATTCCGCCCTTTTAACAGCAGATTAAGAAAAGAACATAAGCTGCGTAAATTCTTAAGCAAAAAAGTTGAGAATGATAAACTGGGATATATGAAAACCGGACTCACCGTTTTGAATGGAGCATATTCCCTAACCGGCGGAGGATCCAGATTCTATAAGGAAGTCAAAAAGAACATTTTCATTGATAAATGGGAAGATATTCAACAGTACTCCAGAGTCCGTATTGTCAATAAGTATTATGATACTGATATCTTAAAGGATACTGAAAAAATCGAAATTGACGGTGTTGAATTGTCATTTCCTAAAAATCCCGAAGAATTTTTCACCCGTGCATATGGGGAGGATTTCAGAGAAAAGACTATGAAACCTAAAAAACCGGGAAATCGTAGGATAATTGACACCGAAATAGGTTATGAGAAAATAATCAATGATACCGAGGATATCCTAAGAGAAATCAGATCAACTCATGAGGAGATTATTCTGGAAAGAAGAAAAGTGAAGGCTGAAACTGAGGCTACAAAAAATGTCTGGAGACTAGTTCGAATGACTGAAAAGCAAATCGAATTTGAGGATTATTTCAATGACGATAAGATTAATGAGTTATTGGCTTATGATTTAAATGATGAGGAACAATTAGGCATCGTATATAAGGAATTATCTCCAGCCATAATTGCTCTAAAAAGATATGCTTCCTTCGGCATGACCTTTTCAATCAATCCTAAGACCGATGCATTAATTAAAAAAGTTCTATTAATTAAAGAAAGTGATAATTTAGTTAATAAAATTGAGGAAATCTCCAAAAAAGAGTATTATGCAGAATAGATATTTTTAAATGTAGGATATAATCCTACATTTTTGATAATTTTGACCAGTCTTCTATTTTTTCAAAACCTACGCCAATGTGCATTCTTTCTGCAGCGGGAATATAATAAAATGAAAAAATCCTTTTGTTTTCGGACTTCAATTCATCACAAAGAGAGGATAATGTTTCTTTAGAAAATCCTTTTCCTCTGAATGGTATTGAAGTTATTACGCCACCTATAACTGCCAGTTCGGTAAGTTCCGCATAGGTGCCTGCATGACAAATTATTTCATGGCTATCTTCATCGCGCAAAACAAAATTGCGGCCGAAGTTATCCTTTTTTCTTTCGCAATACTGTTCGTATAATGACTCAAAACCGTATGGCTTGCCGATATCTTCATCTTCGGCGATTATACCAACGATCTCTTCAAGCTCTTCAAATGGTGCGGAATATGCATTGGGATTTGGAGGGTATTTGAGTTCTTTCAATTCACCAACAGTTCCGGTTTCCTGTTCATATTCTGGCAAGTGGATTTTAAGCTTATCTATGTTTGGCTTTATTGAAAACAGAACATTAGGATCTTTTTGTCTTATGAACTCAACAATCTCATCCTGAATGAAATCTTCATTTCTGCTGTATATCTGGATTCCTCCATAATATTCGCTGATTATGGCACAAATGTCATTGTTTTCATTGAATTGAATCCATACGTTGAAGTTTTCATCTTCAAGACCATATTTCCTTAAATCTATGTATATATATAAGCATTTTCCGTAATCGTCACCAATATAGCTGAAAACTGATTCAATATCCTTTTGTTGGCATTCAAGTATCATTTAAACCCTCTATAATTACTTAATTGTTATAATAATTTTTTAGATTAATTAAATATATAATTAACTATGAACAAATATTTAAAGGAGGTTAAAACATGGATTATGATGTTATTTATATTGGAAGCGGAAATGCCGCATGGCAGGGTGGACGATTCTTAAGGAAAGCAGGCCTTAAGATATTAATCATCGAGGAAAGTTTATATGGAGGTGCATGTGCGAACAGGGGCTGCAACTCCAAAGCGCTTTTGGATGCTCCATATGAAATCAAGGCTTTGACCAATAACTTTGAAGGTGTGGGAAAAGAAGGTAATTTCGATGTGAATTGGTCAGACTTAATGGAATTCAAAAGAAAACGCATTGCTGGAATGTCCATCTTTTTAGATGGCAAATTCGATGAATATGACTTGGATGTTGCTCATGGCAAGGGTGTGATTCTAGATGAACATACAGTTCAGGTCGGAGACGATACATTTACAACCGACAAGATTGTAATATGCACAGGATTAAAGCCTGTCATTCCGGACATTCCAGGCAAGCAATACCTTCATGACAGTACAGACTTTTTGGATATTGATGAACTTCCGAAACATACAATCATCATAGGTGCAGGTTTTGTGGGCATGGAATTCGCATCAATACTTGCAGAAGCGGGTCTGGAAGCCGATGTAATCATTAGGGGAGATATGGCCTTGAAATACTTCCATCAGCCTTACGTTCAAAAGGTCATTGATATTTTAAAGGAAAAGAATATCAGGTTCCATTTTAACCAAACAGTAAAAGAAATCATATGTAATGTGGACATTGTCAATCCTGAAGATAAAGTTCTGAATACTGAAAATGCAATGAATTCAGATGAATTTTTAAGAGATCCGGAATCAAAAATAGACAATATTGCCCATGAAAAAGGATTCACTGTCAACTGTGAAAGCGGATTAACACTAACTGGCGATTATGTCATTGCTGCGATGGGCCGTACAGCAAATGTGGAAGATATTGGCCTTGAAAATGTCGGTTTGACATACACTAAACAGGGAATTAAAGTAAATGGACACCTGCAGACGGATGTTCCGAATATATATGCCTCAGGAGATGTTGCAGACACTGGAATTGCAAAGCTCGTAACAGTTGCAATACATCACTCAAAGTACCTCGCAAAGGAGCTGTTGGGCGAAGCCGATGAGATAACATATCCTGTTGTTCCTGCAGTTGCATATACCATTCCAAGGATTGCCACAGTCGGAGTTCCGGCATATATTGCTGAGGAAAGCGATGAATATGAAGTGCACACAATTAGATATGGAAGATCATACTCTTTAGAGCTTAAAAATGATACGACAGCCGAGGCAAAGGTAATAGTTGATAAGGACTTGCAGATTGTAGGTGCCGAGATATATGCGGCCGATGCAGAAAACGTTGCAAACATGTTTGCATTTATTATAAATAAGAAAATAACTCTTGAAGAGTTGGATTATATGATTTATGCATTCCCTTCAAGCAGTTCTGTCTGTTTGTATAAATTACACAATATACATTATGAATTCTAGAAACATAGGTTTTCCTATGTTTAAACTTTTTTTTTAGATTACTTCAAAACCAAGAAGCTTTATTTTATTTGAAATCAGTTTAGGGTCCGGGTCAACTTCTTCGGATAGCTTTGTTGTAATGTATTTTTTATTGTCATCTGGAAAAACAGTAGCTATTGTAAACTCATCACTATCCATTATAACGCTTGCAAGGAAGTTTGCACCGCTGGAAATTCCAATTCCTAATCCCAATTCCTTAGCTATTCTTTTTGACATGTTGATTGCATCACAGTCATGAATCAATACAATATCATCAATTAAATCCTGCTCAACAATTCCAGGAATAAAGTCATCTCCGATTCCTTCAATCATGTGGCTTCCCTCTTCCATGCCCATTTTAAGGATTGATAATGTGGATGGCTCCAGGGCAAATATTTTGGAATCTGGATTGTTGTCCTTCAATCTTTTCCCGATTCCCATCAGAGTACCGCCGGTTCCTATTCCTGAAACGAATGCGTTGACTTCGGGAACGGCATCAATGATTTCCTGGCCGGTTGTTTTATATTGGGCTTCAACGTTTAATTTGTTATCAAATTGGAGTGGTCTGAATGCATTTATTTCTTCAGCGAAATCTTTTGCAAGCTCAAGAGCTCCCTTAAATCCGCCTTCCTCTTTTGATACGAGATGAACATGGGCACCATACATTTCAATGATTTTTCTTCTTTCAAGGGACACCCAATCCGGCATGTAAATATGAACGTCATGTCCCATCAAAGCGCCGATTGCGCTGAAGGCAATGCCGGTATTTCCGCTTGTAACTTCCACAATTGATTGGCCTTCTTTTAGGTTGCCGTTTTCCCTTTCTTTTGTAAGGATATACATTGCCATTCTGTCTTTAATACTTCCAGAATAATTGTAGAATTCAAGTTTAGTGTATATGCTTCCCGGTTTTCCTTCATATTCATAATTAACTTTTATCATTGGTGTATTGCCAATTAACTTTTCAATACTCATAACATTCAATCCAATTCAATAATATAACATCATTATATATGTAACTTATTTTTAAAATACTTTTTTAAAATTGTAAAAAAATAGTTATTTTCGGGCAATTACACAAATCCAGTCAGCATCTTCACCTGTAAATGAGTCTTTCGAATCCTTGATATATGTGGTTACATTTGAAAATCCCGCCAATTTTAAAGATTCAACCAATTCATCTTCTGAATATATCTTCATGCCCAATAACTCAATAAGTTCTTTTTGGCGCTCATCACCCTCTTTTGGAAGCGCTTCATTTGCAATGAATATGATTCCATCATCTTTCAATACTCTTAAAACTTCTTTCAAATCATTTACAAAATCTAGCCAGAAATAAACAGTTTCAAATCCTGTTACGATATCAAAGCTATTGTCATTGAAGGGTAAATCGGAAACTGAAGCTTCAATAATTTCACATTTGCCTTCATCAACTGCAGATTTATTCAATTTGATGGATCTTTCAACTGCAAGTTCGGAATAGTCAATGCCAAAGACCTTGTTTTCGGTCATTTTCAAAAATCGGCTGACATTAACTCCGCCGCCACAGCCAATATCCAGGATAACATTATCTTTTGATATATCTAAATGACTTAAACTCCATTTTGCCAATCCTTCATGATTAACATTCATTTTATCTATTAATTTATTACCTAATTTTCCTTGAGGGTTCCTGGCATTGATTAATAAATCCGGATTTTCAATGAGTTTAATGTTTTTGTTCATAATATTACCTATAATTATTTATAGTTTTATAATGATAAATAGATTTATATATTGGAGGTTTTCAAAATTAGATATAAAATTTTCATAGCTTTGATGATAATGCTTTCATTGTTGTCATTGTCTTGTGTAAATGCAAATGATTCCAACAGTACAGATGCAGTATTGGAATTAAATGATGACATTTCACAAGAGCCTGACTTGGAACTGTCTAATGATGGTGAAGATAATTTGGAAATCACTGCTGATGAAGAAATTTTATCCAGTAATGAATCCAACGAAAAAACAGATTCTTCAGCTTATTTAGTATTGGATAATGATGCCAATGTAGAAAATGTCTATATTGGTGATTATGTTGTCTGGATTGTCAGTGTTATAAATAATGGCCCGGATATGGCTAAAAATGTTAAAGTATATGATCAGCTGCCTGATGGGTTAAAATATATAAAGCATACAACAACAAAAGGTACTTTCAATCCAAAAACCGGCATATGGAATATTGGAAATCTATCTGTTGAAGACGGTGAAGTTTTTTTAAATATCACTGTAAAAGCACTTTCTGCTGGTGAAAAGATTAATAAGGCAAACCTAACAACAGACAGTATCAATTTAAACAATGAAAGCTATGAAGAAGAGGAGATAGATGTCTTTGAACGTCATTCAAAAGATGATGACTATTCAGATAATGTTGCCAAATCCCTCTATTCAACAGGCAATCCATTATCTTTGGTTTTGATTTCTTTGTTTGTAATTTTTGTAACCTCAGTTAAATCCAAAGAGTAAATTTTTCTATTTTTTATTCATTTAATAGTTTTTTAACTTCATCTTCATTTTCAAACAGGACGCAGCCTCCTTCATGATCATCCATAAGAAGACCGCCATCTCTTAGTGATTTGAACAGTTTGGAGTTTAATGCTTCTAGAAGTGATGTGTCCTTAACGTTGATGTCTGAATAAGGTGACGCTGGACAAGGTTCAGCGCCTCCATGGGAATTTATATGGAAAAATCCTCTGCCTGCAGCGAGACATCCTCCGGAAGTCTTTTCATCTCCAGGAAATGATAAAAATAGCATGTCATCATATTCTTTTCTTAAACGGTTTATTTCATTGAACAGCAATTCCCGTTCGTTGTCGCTTGGTGCAAGCTCAATTGTTTCCCCATTAACTGGAACATATTCAATGAAAAATATTACCTTGCATCCAAAATCATGCAATATTTCGATATATTCATCTGAAAGCAATGTGGATAAATTGTCTTTTGTAAATGTAAGTGAAGCGCCGAATATTATATTGTTCTTCTTCATTAACTCCATTGAATCAACCAATTTGCTGTAAACGCCTTCGCCACGCCTTGAATCAGTTACTTCCTCATCCCCTTCTATAGATAATATCGGAACAAGATTTCTGTGTTTATCCAATAGTTTCAAATAATCCTCATCGAGCATTGTTCCATTTGTAAATATCGGAAATAGAATTTCGGGAAAATCGCTTGCCTTGAGAATAACGTCCTCCCTAAGCATAGGTTCTCCACCTGCAAGAACAATGAAACTGATTCCAAGATCTTTTGCTTCATTAAATATATCTCCCCATTCTTCTCCGGAAAGCTGATTTAGCGGAGCATCATCACTGCATGCGTTGTTTGCACGTGAATAGCATCCTGTACAGTGCAGGTTGCAGCTGCTTGTAATGCTTGCAATCAAAAAGGCAGGAATGTTCTGGCCATTCTCATCATATTTTTGCCTAATTTCATTAGCTTTTTTGGTGTGTTTTGAAAATCTACGTAGGAATAATATTTCTTTCGGATTTTTTAGGGAAGCCCGAAGCGCATCTTTTATGATGATTTCAACGCCGTTTGCCAAATAATCCTGTAAATTAAACTCGTTATTCATTGTTTCACCTTTATACTATCGAGTAGGAATTTCGCATGTTCTTCGGTTTGGTTAAAGAAGTCTTCTAGTGAACTTTTTGGAATATCATCATATTTTGCAGTAATTTCTAATAGTAGGTAAATTGGAAAACTATAATATTCTTTTGCAAGCAACTCTGTATTGCAGTCTTGGCGAATGATTCCTTTTTCTTTTAGAATTGTGAAAAATTCTTTCCAGAAAATCAATGGTTTTATCAGTATCTCATTTTGGAAAAATTCCTTGATTACTTCATTATGATGCATTTGAATAAATATCAGTCTCCAAATCTTTAGATTTCTCTCCTGTGAAAACATCTTTTTTATAGCTTCAGAACCGTTATGATAGAACAATTCGGTATTTTCCAGCAGAATATCATTATTTGCAGTCAAATTCAAATCTTCGCTGTTCAGCAATTCATCATATTCAATAAGATTTGTTAAATATTCAAATATGTCCATAAGTATTGCTTCTTTTGATGTATAATGGCTATATATTGAGCTTTTTTTAATTCCAACATTATCCGCAATTTCTCTTAGTGAAACTGAATCATATCCTTTTTTAGAAAATAAGTCCAATGCCACTTCAAATATCTTTTCTTTTGTATTCATATTCCTACCAACCGTTCGTTAGGTATATTTTTCCTTTGATTTTATATAAAAGTAACTATAATATAAAGTACTTTAATGTACATTTTTATACTACAAAGCTTTATATATGACATATCATATAATATTAATAAGCTTTTTAGAGAAAAGTATATGATTATCAAATGATAATAAAAAATTATAAAAAATTAGGTAGAAAAAATGAATGAAACTATAAAAATCTTAACTATACAAGATATCTCTTGTTATGGTCAGTGCTCAATAACAGTAGCACTGCCTGTTGTTTCTGCATTTGGAATTGAAACAGCAATATTGCCTTCTGCAGTATTGTCCACACATACATCAGGGTTCACTGATTTCACTGTAAGGGATTTGACAGAAGACTTGCCGGAAATAAGAAAGCATTGGGAAAAAGAAGGCATATTGTTTGATGCAATTTATACTGGTTTTATTGCATCAATTGAACAATTGGATTACATTAAAGATATTATCGATTCTAGATTAAAACCTGGAGGACTTGTATTTGTTGACCCAGCTATGGCCGACCATGGTGAATTCTACAACGGGTTTGACCAGGAATTTGCAGACAAGATGGGTGAGCTTTGTAAATTGGGAGATTATGTTCTTCCAAACACCACTGAAGCCTGCTATATTTTACACAAGCCATGGAAGGAAGAGTTTACCAAAGAGGAAATGTTGGAAATGGCAAATGAACTTTCTGAATTTACCAAAAGGCATGTAATCCTAAAAGGGGATACACATAAGGAAGGCCAATTGGGAATGATTGTTTTGGATAAGGAGGAAGAAACCTGTGAAATCGTTTTCAATGATAAGGTGGACTATGTATCTCACGGAACAGGGGATGTATTCGCTTCCGCATTTGTCGGATCAACAATGAACGGCAAAACTCCAACTCAAGCCGCAAAAATTGCCGGTGAATTTACAAAAAGGGCAATTGAAAAAACAGTCGGTGATGAGACTCATACCTATGGAGTCAAGTTCGAGCAGGTCATTCCTGAATTATATGATTTATTGAAAAAATATTAATTAATAGTGTACTACATAATTGTAGTACAAAATTTCTTCTTTTTTAAAAATTGGATTTCATTGTTGCAATCTGTTCGTCACGGCTTTTCAATTTTAAAGTGAATAGGAATGCAATTAATGCAACGGCAGCAGCCAAAATCAAGCTAATTTTATAACCTAATATTCCTGAAAATGATGCAATAATCCCACCGATGAGAGCGCCGCCAATCAACTGACCGGCACTGGACAGCATATTGACAATAGCCTGACCTGCACCTCTTTCAGTAGGCTTTGCTTCGCATAAGACTATGTATCTTAGAGGAGCGCCTATTATTGTCACCATACCAACACCAATCAGACATCCGGCTATAATGAACAATATGAAATTATCGGGATATGCAGCAATGACAATCAATCCGAATGCCATAATTAATGTTCCGATTGCCATAATCTTGCGTGAACCTACAGAATCGAGAATTTTACCTAGAATTGGTGCTGCAACTGCATTGGCTCCCAAAATTGGAATCAGCATTAAGCTTGCCAATTGGTCATTCAAGCCCATAGAAAGAATCACCATGGACGGTATGAATATTGCTGATGAGTAGATTATTCCATAACATAATGTTTCAATACATGCAATTGATATCTCTTTGTTCTGCAACATGTGTATGGGAACGATTGATTCTTCAGCTCTTTTTTCTATCATTAAGAATATTGGAATTAGGGCAATGAATATTAATAGAAATGGTGCAACACTTAAAGATAATAGACTGTTCATGAAATTATTTGAGTCGATTTGATTTAATCCATACGCCAAAAATATGGCAAGCAGTGTCAGTATGAAAATTCCCAAATAATCAATCTTCAACTTTCTTTGATTTACAGATTCAGGAAGAATATGCCATGCAAATATAACCAGAAATATGCTGATGGGAATGTTAATTGTAAAACACCAATTCCAACCGAATGGAATTAAAGCGGCACCAACCAATGGCCCTCCAATAGCTGAAATTCCAAAAACACTACCAAGAATCCCTAAAGCTTTTCCACGCTCTTCAAGTGGAAATGCGTCACCGACAAATGCTCCTGCAACAGGAAATATGCCGCCGCAACCGAAACCCTGAATGACTCTTCCCAGGAATATTGATTCTATATTAAATGAAAAAGCGATTAAGCAAGATCCGATACCAAAAAGAATCACATCTAAAATGAAAATCTTTTTTCTACCGTAAAAGTCTGAAAACTTGGCCATCACGGGTGAACCAATCATAAATGCGATTACAAATAATGTAAATATCCAGCTTGATTCCCTGCTTGTCAGATGAAAGCTTTGCTCGATTGAAGGCAGGACTGGTCCTATTATTCCAGTATCTAGAGAACCCATGAAGACTCCTATTAAAAAAAGCACTAGTATCAAATTACGGGTTCTTGTATCTAAAGTTTTTGTTGTCATGTTATTCAGTTAAAAGCAATATTTCTTTACATTTTTCAGTCAATTGTTATTATCTACTTTAATTAATCTATTATATAATCCTTTTTAGGTAATTTTTTTTGGAATTCATGTTTAAAAAAGAAATATTATTTAATTAATGACACAATATAATATAAATTATAACAGTTTTAGGTTTTGGACATTATGAAAATTTTAATATCTAATGATGATGGAGTTTTTGCACCGGGAATATTGGCTGCAAAGCAGGCAGTTGAGGATTTGGCGGATGTAACTGTAGTTGCCCCTGACAGGAATAACAGCAGTGTAGGGCGTCGAATTTCATTGTTTCAGCATTTAGAAATCAATTCCTGTGAACTTGAAGATGGAAGTCCTGCCTATTCCGTTTCAGGAAGTCCGGCAGATTCTGTAATCGTCGGTGTAGATTATGTAATGGATGAAAAACCCGATTTGGTCATAACCGGAATAAATAAGGGCGTCAACATCAGCTGTGACATAACATCATCGGGCACAGTATGCGCCGCCTTTGAGGCGGTCAGCCTGGGCATTCCTGCAATTGCCGTTTCTCTATTCATTGACCCTAAAACTTCATATAAACAGGATGAAAACGGTGAATGGTATCTGGATTATGACTTTACATTAACAAAGAAGGTCCTCCATGACCTTGTCCTAAAGATAATTGATGACGGATTTCCAAAAGGGGTTGACTTGTTCAATTTGAACGTGCCGTCAAACTATGAATCTGAAGACCTCAAGATTACCAGTTTGTCACATAAGATGCTTGACAAGCACGTCATAGACAATGAAAATGAGGAAAAGGCCGATTTGTTCAACTATCCATTAGATGAAAATCAGGATAGCGATGACTTGATTATGATTACTTCCAATTTGGTTCAGGAATATGAAAAAGACAGTGACGGATATGCATTGTTTGTTGAAAAAAGGCCAAGCTTGACTCCATTAATCGTTAATATGACATATAAGGATTTGAAAGACTGGTAACTATGAATTAACCTTTTAAATAGCACTTGTCTGGGACTTCAATCTATATGATATTTTAATTTTGTCTGTTTTTTTTTAAAATTGAATCTAAAAGATTGAAATTAATTCCAATTGCCTATTTAAATAACATTATCAACATATTATTAATTATGTTAAATAAGCTCAAAGGAAAAGTTCTTGAAAATAGCGATTCATACAATGAATTGAAAAATGAAAATGAAGTAACCCTTAAGAAACTTGACAAGAAAATAAACAAATTAAACAAGACTGTTAAACGTCTCGAAAAGGAAAACAATAGCTATAATCGTTTGTTTAAAACTTTATATTTGGATTATGACATTAAGCCAAAAGGAGCCCTCAAGACAACTTTCGACATCTGTCAGGAGTTGCTAAACCTTGTTGATAACGTCTGCAAAAAGCATGATATTGAATATTGGCTCGATTATGGAAATTTGCTTGGCGCCATCAGACATGGAGGATTCATTCCATGGGATGATGATATTGATGTTGGAATGATTAGAAATGAATTCGACAAGTTTTATCGGGTTATACTGGAAGAGCTAAAAGAAACAGGGCTTGATGAAATCATTACAATTACAAGGGACAAGATATATGGAGAGCGAAAGGTAATCTTTTTTATTCAGATATCCGTTCAGGATAGCGAAGGCAGAATCTTTGGAGGATTGGACGTCTTCCCATATGACTATCTAATCGACTCCTTTGACAATATTGAAGAGGAATTTGAAAACACCAAAAAAACATATTATGACAGCTTTTTCGATGGCGTAAGCTATGAGGAAAATTTAAAGGCATATTATGACAGGATGAATTTGAGCTTTGATAAACAGAAATACGTTATCAGCGGCGTTGATTCCGTCAGAGCAAAAAAAGGAATTTATAATTTTGAGATATTGTCAAGCGATGAAATATTTCCTCTTAAGGAAATTGAATTCAGTGGAGTGAAATATCCATGCCCAAAAAATTCAGATTATTATCTTGAGAAAATTTATGGGGATTATATGGACATTCCAAAAGTCTTAAGATTCCACAATAGGCTTAACGATTTGAGAAAGTCCCCCCAATTGAAGGAAGCATCAATAAAGTATTATAATATATTGAAAGAGGTTAACGATTCTTTTTAGCAATTAGACGTATGACATAAGGGTTGTCGTCTTTGTATACTGCCAAATCCTTATCTTCAATCTGATATACGATTTCCAAATCCCTTGATTCCAATTTGGAAATGATCTTGTCCAGTTGCATGTATCTGCGATAGTGGTTTGTGAAATTTTCTGTTTTGCTTAACTTCTTGCCTTCATTATACATTGGATCCTTGATGCTTCTGGCTTCAAGCAGGAATAGGGAATCCTCTTTTAGATGGTCATTTATCCAATCCAATGTTTTATCTTCTTTTTTTTCGTTGATTGCATGAAATGTGAATCTGGAATAGATATAATCAAACTCTCTGTCAACCAGTTCATTGGTGGAATTTTCCAAATCTGTGAAATCATCACAAATGAAATTGATGTTGTCATTTTTATAGTTTTCATTCAAATAGTCGATTTCCTCTTTCACCTGGTCGACTGCAATTACATTCAATCCATTTTTTGAAAAATACAGGCTGTCTCTTGCGTTTCCACAGCCTAATTCAATTAATTTTTTATCTTTTGTTAATTTGGGAAGAATGAATTCTGCAAATGATGATTGGTTTGTAGGATCTAAATTTTTACTGTAATAATTCGCCCAATATTCTTTATCATCCATTAATATTTCTCCATTGTTTATATGTTATAATATCTAATTACAATTATTTAAATTTGTGACCAATATAACCTAATAATTTTTTGCATTTACTTGGTTTTTCATTAGTGAACCAAAATACTGCCGATTATTAGTAGGGAATATGATATTTGCCATTATTAAACTCAAAACCCTTGAATTTTTTTGGAATATATTAAATAATAAAAATAATATACATTTTATTATAAAATTAGGTGATGAAAAATGAGAAATAAATCAATTTTAATGATATTGGCTCTGCTAATATTGGCATGCAGCATCACTGCCGTTGCTGCTGAAAGTGCAAGTGTAGGAGACTATACTTTTGAAATTCCTGAAGGATACGCTGTAAATGAAACAGCAGGCAATCAATGTGTTCTAACCCAAGATGATAACCATGTTATTGTCGTGATTATTGCAGATAGCATTTCAAATTCTGATGATGTAATAAAAAATCTGGAAGCTAAAGGATATAAATTCATTGGCGAAAACACATATAATGCTGATGGTTATGATGTCCATCAACAGAATTATGAAATGAACGATCTTACAGTATATTCTTATAATTTTGAATTGAATGATGGAAAATATTGTATAATCACTTATACAATTCCAAGCAGCGAACAAGTAGGAGAAAATGAAGACAATCCTATTACCGGAATTTTAAATTCCATAGAATAACCTCAATTGAGGTTATTTTTTTAATTTTTAACAATTTGGTCCAATGAAGGGCCTTTTCAACTTATTTTTTTCTTAAAGTTTAGATAATCAATTATAATGTGATTTGAATGTATGAAATAGATGGAATCAAAATTGGTGATGTCAATTATGACAAAGTTTGCCTGAACTGCAGATATTGGAAGGCAAATGTGTAATTGAAGGGAGCTGCAAATGGAATGACCTGCACTAGAGGCCAAGGCCAAACAAATCCCGATGATTCGTGTAGTCTGTTTTTGCCCAATCAGTCCCTTGATAGTATGCAAGATCCGAACATGTATTTTGACAAAAGGAACAAAATTGATGTTTGGAAGTTGTAAATTGCTATTTTGAGTTAATTACTTCTAAAATATTTTACTCTTTTTTAATTTTTTATCGATTGTATTATAAAAATTAATTATTAGGTTATTTTAGTGGATGGTCATGTTTGAAAATAAGTTTAGCACTCCCACACCAATAATAATTAATGAAAGTCCAATAATCGCTCCCCAATCAGGGGTTTGCTTAAAAGCAATTATGCCGACAATTGTCACAAGCACAATTCCCAATGCTGACCAAATTGCATAAGCAATTCCTATAGGAACTGTTTTTAAGCAGTTACTAAGACAATAGAAAGAAAGTATATAAAGCATTATTGATGCTATTGTTGGTAAAATGTTGCTAAATCCATCAGAAACTTTTAATAGTGTTGTTGCGCTTGTTTCAAATATGATTGCAAGTAAAAGAAAAATAATGTTGTTCATTAGATAACTCCTATTTTATTAATTATATTGTTTTTGAAAAGCTCTAAAATTTGCTATATCTTAAATAATCTTTTGGCGTTTTCTGTGGTGATTTCAATGACTTCATCTTCACTCATGCCCAATTCTTCGGCTATTTTTCCTATTATATATTTTATATTTAGTGAAGTGTTCTTCTCCCCTCTCCTTTCTTCGGGACTTAAGTATGGGGAATCAGTCTCTACAAGCATATGGCCAATATCAATTTTTTTAACCATTTTTCTTATTTTCTTGTTGTTGGTGTGGGTGATAGGCCCTGCAATTCCTATATAGAATCCTAATTTGATAAATTGCTGTGCCATTTCCGCCGAACCCTGATAGCAGTGCATAGATCCAACCACATCATGCTTTTTCAATATGTCAAGTGTGTCCTGCATTGCCTTTCTGGAATGCACTATCACAGGCAGGTCATGTTTTTCAGCCAAATAAAGCATCCTTTCAAACAGTTCTATTTGACTGTCCCTGTTGTCCTTTCCATGATAATAGTCTATGCCTATTTCACCAACGGCAATCACATCATTGCTTTTAAGCTGATTGTCCAGCAGTAAAATGTCTTCTTCGGTTGCCTCATCGGCATATGTATAGAGATATCCCAATGCTGCGTGGGCATTTTCATATCTGCCTGACAGCGCCAATACCTCTTCATTGCTTTTTGGATCAGTACCGTTCAATATTAACTGGATGCCATTTTCTGCGGCTTTTTCTATTATCTCTTCAGCATTTTCCATTTCGCTGCCGTAAATGTGGCAATGTGTATCGATTATCATAAAATTATCACTTATAGAATTAATTTGGCATAACTTTTTATTTGTTATATAATATACATTAAATTAAATTATATTTTTTGGTGAAATGATATGGAAGATAAGTTTTCAAGAACAGAAATGTTAATTGGAAATGATGGAATGGAAAAGCTGCGCAATGCCAAGGTTGCCGTATTCGGCCTTGGAGGTGTAGGTTCCTTTGTATGTGAAGGGCTGGCCAGAAGCGGAGTCGGAAACTTTATTTTAGTTGACTTTGATAAGATTGATAAAAGCAACATCAACAGGCAGCTGATTGCAACGGAAAAAACAATCGGCAGACATAAGGTCGACTTGATGAAGGAGAGAATCCTTGACATCAATCCGGATGCTAATGTCGAAGTCCACAGGGAATTTTACATGGCCGATTGCGAAACCGATATAATTACCGAGGACTTGTCATATGCCGTCGACTGCGTGGATACTATAATGGCAAAGATTGCTATAATATGCAAATGTGATGAACTTGATGTTCCTGTAATCTCTTCTATGGGAACCGGAAACAAGTTGAATCCCACAATGTTTGAAGTTGCTGACATCTTTGAGACTTCTGTATGTCCTCTTGCCCGAATAATGAAAAAAGACCTCAAAAAGAGAAACATCGAAAAACTGAAGGTGGTCTATTCCAAGGAACATCCTATAAACACCAATGATTGTCCAATTAATAAGGACAGGAAGTTTAAAATCAAGGGAAGCGTTTCCTTTGTGCCCTCCGTTGCAGGACTGATTATTGCCGGCGAAGTGATAAAGGATATCGCAGGTGTCTGATTAAATATTTTAAAGAATTATTTAAAAACTATTAAGAATTGTTTATAAAATTTTAAATAGTTTAATAAATATACTATCAACAACAAATTATATTTTATGATTTTTTAATTTTATGTAAAATATAGTTTATATGAAAATATTGGTGATTTAAATGGATATCAAAAAAGTTGTAGTAGCCGGTGGAGGAGTATTAGGCAGTCAAATCGCTTACCAATCTGCATTCTGCGGATTTGACGTAACAGTTTGGTTAAGAAGCGAAGGATCAATCGAAAGGGCAAAACCAAAATTCGAAAGACTTTTAAACATCTATCAAGCGACACTTGAACAAATGAAAACCGATAAGTCCGCTTACTGCAGAGGATTCAGCAAAACCCCTGACTTAAGCGATGAAGA
>JAUNXN010000141.1 GCA_030539795.1 Methanobrevibacter sp. | reverse complement strand
GTTGCAAAAATCTTTTGAATTCCGGTATGGGGAGTATAGTCTCCATAACCTACTGTAGCCATAGTAATTACGGCATAATAAATAGAATCAATAATATTTAAGCCCATAATAATGTATGAACCGACAATTCCGTATATGAAGAGTAATATAATCAATATTATGCCGGTTGTTCCGTATTTTTTAGGCAATCTTGTCAAAAGTCTTAATGTTATTTTTCTCATGAAATTTTTCCTTGAATTAAGATAATTATATTTATATTAGATACTTATATTTTAATTTAAGGTGATAATTTGGATCCTATTGATATGATGGTTACTGACAACAATTGTGAATATTTGGGTTTATCAAGATTATGTTTGATGGAATCCGCCGGAAAATCTCTGGCTGAAGAAGTAGGTAAAATTGCAGTTTATACATTTTCAAAACCGGTAAAAGTGGTGATTTTTACAGGTTCAGGCGGAAATGGCGGAGATGGATTCGTTGCGGCACGTTACCTGTTGAACAGGGGCTATGACGTTGACATTTACATGCTAAAGGATAACATTCGCTCCCCTTATTCAAAAACCAATCTCGATATATTGATGAATATGAAACCTCGTTTGTCCCGTTTAAACATTTATAATCTTAAAACATTGGAAGACATTAACAACAGTGAATTGGCAAAAAGCTATGATTCCGAGTTTATTATTGTTGATGGTCTTTTGGGAACTGGAATTAACGGAAAACTGCAAACCAATATTAGAAGAGCTATTGAAATCATCAATGAATCAAAAGGAATCAAAATAAGTGTCGATGTCCCTTCAGGAATGGATCCGTTGACAGGCAAAGTCTCCGATTTGGCGGTAATTCCAGACTACACAATCAGCTTTCACAAAATCAAGACAGGCGTTAGAAATGCCGATGAAGAGGATGTGGGAGGTCTTGTAACAGCGGACATTGGAATTCCTTTTGAAGCGGAATATTTTGTAAACTATGGTGACTTTTTAAGACTTAAAAATAGAAATCCAAAATCACACAAGGGAAATAACGGTAAATTATTGATTGTAGGAGGCAATAAGGACTATGCAGGTGCTCCCGCCATTGCGGGTATGGCGGCAATTGGCGCAGGTGCCGATTTGGTCTATGTTGCTTCACCTGAAAAGGCTGCAGAAGCCATCAAATCAACATCTCCTGATTTGATTGTCAAATCTCTTGAAGGAGATAAACTGTCCCTTTCTCATGTCGATGAAATCTTAAAAATTGCAGATGATGTCGATGCGGTATTGGTCGGTCCGGGTTCAGGGATGGACGATGAAACCTCAAAACTATTCAATGTTTTGGTCGCAAAAATTAAAAAGCCGATTGTTTTGGATGCAGATGCACTAAAACAGGTTGATTTGTCATTGATTAAGAATCGTGAGGATATGATATTGACTCCCCATATATTTGAGTTCAAGTCAATGTTTGGGGTGGAAGATGATTTGAAACTTGACATCGATTCATATGACTTTAATCATGTCGATGAAAACATCACAAAGTTCCAACAAATTACTCGTCAAATCAAAGGTTCTGTTGTTCTTAAGGGACAATACGATTTAATTTTAAATGGAACTAAATTCAGAATTAATAAAAGCGGAAATGCCGGAATGACTGTAGGTGGAACTGGTGATGCCCTTTCAGGTATTGCAACCGGTCTTCTTTCACAAGGATTGAACTCATTTGATTCAGCATGTTTGGCTGTTTTCATTAATGGCCTTGCAGGCGATGAAGCTTTCAAGGTTAAAGGAAACGGTTTTTCTGCAACTGATTTGGTTTCCTACATTGGCAGTGTGATTAAAAATGGATTATGTTAAAGGGATTTTTAAAAACCGTCCGAATAGATTCATTGCCGAAGTTGAAGTCGACGGCAATTTGGAAATTGCCCACGTACCTAACACTGGAAGATGCAAAGAGCTTTTGGTTGAAGATGCTGTGGTTTGGTTGGAACCATCCAACAATCCAAATAGAAAAACAAAATTTTCACTTCACTTTGTCGAGAACAAGGGTGTATTGGTATCACTTTACTCCCAGCAAGCTAACAGTATTGTTTATGATGCAATCGTTGATGGTAAAATAAAAGAGCTTGCAGGTTATGATTATCATCAAAGAGAAAAAAGCATTGATAATTCCAGAATAGATATATACTTGGCAAATCATGAAGATGATTGTTGCGGAATGAATTTTTTAGCTGACTCCTGCTATGTTGAAGTTAAGGGAGTTACTTTAATTATTGACGGAGAAGCCCGATTTCCGGATGCTCCAACAGAACGTGGCGCAAAACATTTGAAGGAATTGATCAAACTTAAAAAACAGGGCAATCGCTGTGTCGTATTCTTTCTGATACAACATCCTGCCGGAAAATTCTTCAGACCAAACTGGGAAAATGATCCCGTGTTCAGCGAAACGCTTAATGAAGCTTACAGGCAAGGTGTTGAAATACTTGTCTACAGATGCGATAATCAGTTGAGCGGAATTGAACTAATCCCTGAATCACTTGACTTTGATTTGGCTCAAAGTCTCGCCGATGGCATCATTGATGACTAATGTTGCAAGATTGTCATAGGGAGTTTCGCTTTTGTTGATTAGAATAAGATTTTTTCCATTAAAGTAGTTTATAAGTCCTGCAGCAGGATAAACAACGAGGGATGTGCCTCCAATTATCAATGTTTCCGCTTGTGAAATGTAATCGACTGAAAAGTTTAATATCGCATTGTTTAGGGGTTCTTCATATAACACTACATCAGGCTTTACAATGCCTCCACATTCACATCTTGGAATTGACTCGCTTTCCAAAATATAATCCAGGCCATATTCCTTGCCGCATATTTGACAGTAATTTCTGTGAATGCTTCCATGAAGTTCCAGAACATTTTCGCTTCCTGCTTTTTGATGCAATCCGTCAATGTTTTGTGTGATTACTGCTTTTAGTTTTCCTGCTTTTTCAAGTTCTGCAAGCTTTAAATGGGCAGAATTGGGTTCGGCATCTTTAAAGACAAGATTGTCCTTATAATAATTGAAAAATTCTTCGGTATGGTCCATATAATAGCTATGGGAAACCAAATTCTCCGGTGTGTCTCCGTATTTCTCTAAACTTTTAAAAATTCCGCTTTCAGACCTGAAATCCGGAATTCCGCTTTCTGTTGACACGCCGGCCCCTCCGAAAAATACTATATTGTCTGAGGAGTCGATGATTTGTTGAAGTTGGTTGATTTTAGACATAAAAATAAGTAAAGTGATAGCTTAAAAGCTATCTGTTTAATTTTTGGTAATTTGCCGCTTGAAGACCGTGGTATTTAATCATACCTTCAACTTCCCTTTGGTCGGTTTCTTTGTCTTCAAAGGT
>JAUNXN010000140.1 GCA_030539795.1 Methanobrevibacter sp. | reverse complement strand
GTATCAAAGCATGTACCAAAAGAGCTATTACTGTTGCTGATCCTGAAAAAATCAGGGCCAAAAATCAGGAAAAATATCTTGCAAAAATGGCAGGATTATATGAACCTGACAGCAGCAAAGGTGGCTTTGTCCATGTAATAACAAGTCAAGCTAGAGCAAGACTTGTTTTAGATGAATAATAAAGAATTATGTTTAAATCAGGAAATTGTACAACTTGTACAACCTGTGGAAGCTGTCAACAAACACCTAATGTTGACACTCCTTTTTTATTTTGTATGCATTGCCAACCATCAGATGCGCCATGTTTAAAAGCCTGCAGCGAAGATGCTATTGAAATATTGGGCGGAGCCATAACTCTCAACAATGACAAATGCACAAAATGTGGGGATTGTGTTGAAGTTTGTCCTATTAATGTAATTAAAATATAAATATTTCAAAATCCAAAAATATGATTAATTAATTTTTTATAGGGTTTTATTTTGATTACTAAAGATATTATTAAAGATACTGTTTATGAACTTTACAAAGAAGCCGTTATTGTTTTAGGCGATGATGTAAAAAAAGCACTTGAAGATGCGCTTAAAACAGAAGAACATGACCTTGCACAGTTGAATATTAAAGCTATCTTAAAGAATATTGAACTTGCAGAAGAAAAGCAAATTCCAATGTGCCAGGATACTGGTTTGCCTGTGGTTTTTGTTAAGTTGGGTAATGTTGAAGTTGAAAATCTGCGTGAAGGCATAGAAGAAGGAATCATAAAAGCTACAAAAGAAGTTCCGATTAGACCAAATATTGTAGATCCATTAACACGTGAAAACACCAACGTTAACATTGGAGATTACATTCCTCCAATCGATATAGAGCTTATTGATGAAGATTACCTTGAAATTACAATTTTACCTAAAGGATTTGGTTCCGAAAACAATAATGCCTTAAAAATGGCGCTTCCTGCTGAAGGAATCGAAGGCATTAAGGAATTTGTTGTGGAATCTGTCCTAAAAGCAAAAGGCAAGCCTTGCCCGCCAACCGTCGTTGGTGTTGGTATTGGTGGAACCTCAGATTTATGCCTAAAACTTGGTAAAAAAGCGTTGCTTGGAAAAGTAGGTGAAAGAAACCCTGATCCTGAAATAGCTAAACTTGAAAAAGAAATATTGGAAGAGATTAATGCTTCAGGAATCGGACCAATGGGCCTCGGTGGAAAAACAACCACATTGGATGTAAAAATATTAAAGGCACATACCCATACTGCCGGTCTTCCAATTGGCGTTTGCATACAATGCTGGGCAAACAGGCATGCTACAACAAGAATATACGACAATTAGATTATTTTAATCTAATTGACTTCTTTTTTATCTGAATGTTCTAGGAGTTGTAGGTCTTGGAATGTTATCATGAAACTCAATAGCAACATCCATCATTTCAACAGAGATATCACTCATTCTTTTAAAAGCCTTGACAACTCTAAATAAGTAAATGAAATAATTGGAACGCTCTTTTTCATCAAAAGAACTTTCAGCCATCTGTTCTGCAATTAAATTGATGGATTTATTTTGAAGAATATGCACTGATTCATTCAATTCCATCAAGTCATCTTTCAACTCTGTTTTTCCCTCAATGAAAGCTTTCATTGATACTGGAATCATTTTTTGAGTAATGTTATACATCTTTTTTAAATTTTTCATGATATGCTCATCAATTTCATAAATGTCATTGATTACGAATTTTGCAATATGACCGCAGTAATCCCCGATTCTTTCCAAATCATATGCAATTTCATTATAAAGGAGTGATTTTGAAAATTGAGAATGATAATCCATACTGACAATGGTTTCTACAGACGTTCTTATTTTTTCAACCATATTATTGGTGGCAAAATCCATCTCTAAAGCCTTTTTTGCTTTCTGTTCATCATATTCCAAAACTGAATTAAAAGAAGCTTCAAGCTGTGAATGAACATGTCTCGCCATATTCTCCAACATGTCATTAACAATCACGTTGCCCTTGATATTTTTTGGACGGGAATAATCACTTAAAGACTGTGCAATGGACTCATAACTTTTCAAATCAATGGTATATGCCCTTTTTATAGTGCCGTCCTTAACAAGGGGCTGCAATAATTGATTGACATATCTGCGAGTTATTCCCAATCTTTCGGCAATCTCATCTTGGGTTGAAGGATTTTCATACAGGATAATGTCCAAAATTTCTTTTAGTGTCTTGTCCTTTTTACTCATTTTATCACTATTTCTTATAATCATCCAATAAGTCATTAGATTCAAATTGGATGTTTCCGGAGGATTGATTTATTCCGGATTCCTGACTTATATGATTTTTAAATGTTACTTCCGGACCTTTTTCCTCATTATGTCTTGATTTATTAATTTTTTTATGATTTTGTCTTACATTGCGTTTTTTGTTCTCATAATCAAAATCAACATGCTTTTTGGAATGATGAACCTTATTTAAATTATCTTTTTCAAAATTGCTCTCATTGATATCGTGTTTACTCAGCTTAAACTCCTTTTCAGAATTTCTTGCGGAAACCAATATATTGATGATTACTAGCACCAGCAATATAAATGTAAAGATAGCAATCGGAAGATCGAAATAAGTAAATACACCATCATATATATCAGTGATGCTATTTTGAACATCTACAAAACCGCGCGCTAAAAATATTATGCCTACAAATGCAATAATTGCACCATTGGATTTTTTAATAATGTCAGGTTTTAACACTAATGGATAAACGCTCATAACAATTAAAGCCATACCTAAAAGCCTATATAAGTTATTATCTGCAAAATGCTGAATGGACAAATAGACATTCAAGAAAGTATACGGCAACAATCCAAGTTCAGCAAATAATGCTAAAATTAAAAGTAATTGAATTAAAACTATTACGACAAGAGGAAATATATATGCAATTTCCCATTCGAAATCAGTACTGAATGTAGCTTGTCCAACAGGTTTCTCCAATGCTTCAGTAAGCATATTATAAAGAACAGATGAAATTACTGAACCTATAATAGTACCTGCAACACCCATTATGGATGTTAAACCAGCAACAAATGCTGAAATACAACCAACCAATATGATTTTCTTATAGTTCATAATTCACCTTAAATAATTTAATCTGAAAAATAATGTTATGAATACTATTTATTTTTAATTAATTTAAACTTTAAGGTTGAATCAAAACAATATTTAGTTCTTTTAGTAATATTTTAAAATTATTTTTTTAGATTGAACAAGAATAACATGCATTCATAAAACTTAAAAAAAAACCTTAAAATTATTGAAATTAATAAAAAAATAGTCAAAAAGCCTTAGGGGGGATTCGAACCCCCGACTTCCACCTTACCAAGGTGGCGCTCT
>JAUNXN010000037.1:11239-13068 GCA_030539795.1 Methanobrevibacter sp. | reverse complement strand
AATATTTGGCGTTTCCCAAATGTTTTATACTCCAACGGTGGCGGATCATTCATGATTCCATATATCGTTTCATTATTCCTTTTAGGAATATCATTTGTTTTAGTGGAATATGCAGTTGGATTCAAATTCAAAAGGTCACTTGCAAGAATATTATTCGCAGTGAGCAAAAAGCTGGAGCCTGTTGCATGGTTTATTCTATTGATTGTGTTTTTGATTGCAACATATTATGCTTGTGTTGTCGGATGGGATTTGATTTATATAGTCCTGAGTTTTACAAAAGCCTGGGGTGCAAATCCTGACCTATTCTTTGCAAATAATGTTCTGCAAGCAACAGATTCAATATCTGGAATATTTACAATAGTTCCAATGGTATTTGCATCAGTATTTGCAATTTGGTTTATGGCATGGTTAATTATTAAAAGAGACTTAAATGACGGAATCGGTAATGTGAGTAAAATCTTATTGCCTCTCCTCTGTTTGATTGTTGTCGGTATTGTTGCATTCTCTTTAACACTCCCTGGTGCTTCAATCGGATATACACAAATCTTTACTCCCGATTGGTCTGCGCTAACCAATTTGGACGTGTGGCTTGCCGCATTCGGACAAATCGTTTTCTCTTTAAGTTTAGGTATGGCGATTGCTATGACCTATGCAAGCTATTTGCCTGAAGGTTCAAAATTAGTTGACAACGCAGTAATCGTTGCATTTTCAAATTCAGGAATTGAAGTATTCAATTCAATCGGAACATTTTCCATCTTAGGATTCATGGCATTGACTACAGGAATGCCATTCAACGAACTTGTAACCGAAGGAACAGGTCTTGCATTTGTTGTTTTCCCACAGGTATTCAATACAATGGGAGATGTTGCATACATTATCGGGCCACTATTCTTCATATGTATTTTGTTTGCCGGAATTACATCCCTCATTGCGCTTCTTGAAGGAGTCTGTTATTCAATTTCCGAAAAGTTCCTTATTGAACGTAAAAAGACAGCTACAGTAGTATGCATCATCGGATTTTTAATTTCAATCATATTTACCACAAGTGCGGGAAGTACTATTTTAGGAGTATTTGATGCATATCTGAATAATTTCGCATTGTTATTAGCAATACTTATCGAATGTATCATCTTCGGTTGGATTTACAAATTTGATGACCTGATTGAAACATTGAACAACAATTCTACAATCAAAGTTGGAAAAACCTGGAAAACAGTTATCAAATACATCTTACCTATTTGTATTGCAGGTCTTTGGATTCAAGGAGTGTTATCAACAATTAAAACAATAGACAGCTTAAGTGCTATAATCATGTTAATGCTAACAATAGTGTTAATAATAGTGCCTATTATCTTTGCAAAATTGCCTGCAATAAACGAACATTACTACGAAGTATAAAATTTACTTTAAATAGCTAAATTACTAGCTATTTACTTTTTTTATTTTATTTTAACGAATTTACATCCCTTATAACTTCTTATTATTTATATTATTAGAAACTAAGTAATATTACACAATTTAAGAGGTTATTAAATGTTAAATATATCTTCAATAAAAACACACATGTACTGTCCTATGAAGCTTTACATCCAAAATCATGTTGATTTAAGTGAAAATACTGATTATCAACTCGCTATTGAAATCAAAAAGCTTAAAATCGATATTCAGGATTTGATTCAAAAGAACATGCGCAAAGTCAAAAAGGAAATGAATCTGATTGAAATCGAAAACATATTATCTGAAAACATTGATTCCTATATCGAAAGCACAACAAATGCAATCAGATCCATGGATTTGGACATTAAAAAAGAACAGATTGCTGAAATAAT
>JAUNXN010000037.1:0-11139 GCA_030539795.1 Methanobrevibacter sp. | reverse complement strand
GATTATGAAAAAATAGGCGATAGAAGACCCGTAGTGATGGATGTGAATCTTAGAAAGGCATTGTTTGAAGTTATTCGTGAAGTAAAAGAGATTATAGATAATAAAAAGCTTCCAAATGTTCGTAAAAATCCTAAAAAATGTGGAAGTTGTGAATATAAAGATATTTGTTTGAAAGATTAGTATTAATACCTCCTAAAATACTAACAATAACTTCTACTTTGAATAATGAATGAAAAAATCTATTTTTATTCACAAAGGAGGTGTAGCGTATGAAACTAATGTTACTAATAACATTTCTTGTGGTTACTTACCACAATAACATACTAACTATCGCCTTATTAATGTAGATATTGAGACCTTAATTAGTTATTAGAAAAGTTTATAGTTTTTTAGTTCGAGGAAATCAGCAATCCAATGAAAATGAAGTTTTAATATGTATTTGATATCTGATTTCTAATTAAACTCAATATCATTATTTTAAGAATATATTTAAAAAAAAATAATTAGTAGAATAAGGATTAAAAAATTCAGCAATATCCTTATTCAGTTTTCCACTTTGAATTAAGAGGGTTAAAACCCATCGCCATACAATGGTATATAATAGTATAGAAAGAAAAATATATAAATTTAACTTTCAAATGAAAGCAATTTTACAAATTGAAAACAAAAAATTGAAAGGGAGTTAAAAAAAACTCCCTACATGTCCATAAACATGAATTAAAATTTAATATTGTCACCTAAACGTGCAATATCAAAAACTGCAGTATCGGCAATAGCCATCACTGCTAAAACACCTGCCTGAGTTGGATCAGTTATAATCAAATCAGCATATTTGGTTACGCTTCCAGGCATGTTAAGGGAAATTACAATAAGGTTGCTTTCCTCTTTTACTTTCTTTACGGCTTCGGTGATTTCTCCACCCATAAGTGAACCTGCTAGGACTAAAGCGCTTACACGAGGCAATCTTGAAATGGCTTCAATAGCTTCAGCCAGATTTTTCTCACCGACTAATGGAATGGTGTCTACACTTATACGTTCTCCACGTATATTGTGCCTATCTGCTTCAGTGATAGCTCCCATTGCCACCTGAGCCACCTGTGCACCACCACCAACAATGATTATACGCTTTCCCCAAATATCAAATTGAGAGCCATGCAGTTCGACGGATTTGACTTCAGAAATATTTTCTAAATCTGAAACTAACTTATCAATGTCTTCAACATGCTCCAGCTCCAAATTAATGGAACCTATGTTATTCTTTTCAACGAAAAGGTGAACATAACTAATGTTGGCACCATGGCTAGTGATGACATCAGTGATATCATCCAAAACGCCTTTTCTTTCATGTGATTTAATAGTTAATGTATAATCACTCATTTTACGGCCTTACTTTATCTAGTTCAGCATGCGCTCTTTTCCACATGCTTAAATAATTGTCATCTTTGGTAACGGGAATCACTTCAAGACCCAATTCCCTATGCTCTTGAATCCATTCTTCATGAAATACAGGTATTTCAATTTTTATTGGTTCGGAGGTTTTATTTACCACTATTAAATTTCTGTAAGGAAAATCCCATTCAACAATGTATCCTCCAAGACTTACCATGTGATACGGCCTCATAACAAACTTCATAAATAATTCCTCCTATAATAATCCAAGTACAATTGCCAATACTCCAAGCAATGTTGCGCCTAATATTGTAGGCAATAACTGTCTATTTGTAAATACCGGACTGAATGCTGACAATATTCCCATCATGAATACGAATATCAATGCAACAGCAATATTGACTAAAATTCCCCATGAGAGTATGCTTGGCGGAATTCCAATGAACAATACTGAAAAGACACAGCCGAGCACGAACATGAAAAATCCTCTTGTAAGATAGACAATTGACCTGTATTTTGCAGCATATTCCATGTAAGGTCCTTCAATAACATCTGATTTGGCTTTAATAATTGAAAATGGATATTCATTCAATATAATCATGTATCCAATGAAAAATACTATAGCCGCTATTGCCCCTGATACTGTGAATAAGAATGGCCCATTAGCTTGCTGGTATGCTACAATATCCTGCAAGAAGATGCTTCTGGCAGCAGTTACTGGAGCAAACAACGCCAAATACAATGGGAAAGATCCGTATGTAATCATTCTGAGAGACCTTTTTGCACTGATATCTTCAACAAATGACCTTTGAGCGTTTAAATGTGCTCCACCTTTTACAAGGTCTGGAAACGGCATTCTTAAAGACATTACTGATTTGGACAATGAACCCATCAGCACATAACATATCTCTTCAACTTTTAAGAATCCGACAATAGCTACCAAACTTGAAAGCGCAGGTATTTTATAAGCTTGTGGAGTCAATGTAATGAGCACACATAAAACCACAATAAAGCAGATTATCGGCAATATTTTGTATAATCTAGGAACAGGAGAGGAAATCTCCACATTTTCCTTAAACATGAACTTCAATGGAGCCATTATTCCCGGAGCGAGTACAATCGGCCCAATCCTTTGCTGAATTCTTGCATGAATATATTTTCTTTCAATTCCAGGAAGCAATGTTGAAATTATAAAGCAGACTAGTACTGTAAGAACTACTGCAAGAACTGAATTTATTGCTGTACTTTCAAACATAATCTACCTCCTAATTATTTCAATTGCCCTGTCGGTACATGTGAAGCAAGGGTCACATTGTACGATACATAATTGGGCATCTGTAATCTGGTCTCCAATGCATGCATATTGCATTGCGCCAATGTTTGCCATTGACGGAGTTCTGATTATACAGTGCCTTACTCTTCCACTTTCAAGTGCATAAGAATGATACAAAGTTCCTCTTGGAACTTCAATGTAACTTTCAGTTATGTCTGTGTCAACCATTTCCCAGTCATGATTGACCAATTTTCCTTCAGGAATGTCTGCAATAGCCTGTCTGATGATTTTTATTGATTCAAAGGATTCCAATGCCCTCATCAACAAGTTGGATTTGACGTCCCCATCAGGCTGGGTGACTACATTAAAGTCAAAATTATCATATTCGAACATTGTTGTCCTTAAATCTCTTGCAACACCGGTAGCCCTTAATGTCGGTCCGGTTACAGCAAGTTCAATAGCTTGCTTTTGTGGCAATACTCCAATTCCGGCAATCCTTGACATCACGATTGGATCGGCAGTGAATCTGTTGGCAAAATCAGTAAGACCTTCTTCTACCTTGTCCATGTCCTCTTTAATTCTCAATATTTTTGCTTCGTCCAATTCACATCTTGGCCTTACTCCACCCAATACGGAACAGCCGTACTGAACTCTGTTTCCACCAATCATTGCAAGCAGTTCCATTATGATTTCTCTTAAGTAGAAAACTCTCATTGAAAATGTTTCATGGGACAGTACTTCACAACCATGCGCCAAATACAAGAAGTGTGAATGCAAACGTTCAAGTTCGCCCATAATTACACGAATATACTCAGCTCTCTTTGGAATTTCAATACCTAAACCCATTTCAGCGGTTCTGCATGAATTCCATATATGTGAATTAGAACAGATTCCACATATTTTTTCGGTAAGTGCATTTGCCTTTTGGACAGGAAGACCTTCCATAATCCTTTCAATACCCCTATGATTAACACCAATAGTTATTTCAGCTTCTTGAACTATTTCATCTTCTACAAAAAACCTTACCCTATATGGCTCCAATGCAGCGGGGTGAACTGTACCCATTGGAATTTCAGTTTCAATTATATTACTTCTTGGTACTTTTTCATCCATTTAATCCCCTCTCAGTCCGCATCTAATAATGTAGGTAAAAGTGATACAACTCCAGCTAAAACATCTTGAGGCCTTACGGCACAACCAGGAATTTTCGCAGCAACTGGTATAATATTTTCAACTGGCCCTTCAATTTCTTCAGAAGGGATGTCACCATAACAATTCTTATAAACACCACCCATCAAAGCACAGCTTCCTGCAGCCACAACCAATTTCGGATTAGGTATGGCTTCATAAATCTTCTCTAATGGTTTCCTATTCAAATGTGTAACAGGTCCTGTTACAACCAAAACATCAGCTTCACGAGGATTCCAGGTTAAAAACACATTGTATTGCTCAGCATCAAATCTAGGTGATAATATGGAGTTTACAATTTCAATGTCGCATCCATTACATCCACCGGTATAAACTAACATGACATGTATTGCTCTTGCTCTTGAAAATGATTTAAGTCCCATCTAATCACCTTCCTCCCTGTTTTTTAATACAGTATTGTCTGACAAATACTGTGCAATAACCTTAAGCTTATCATCAGATATTTTGAATGGTTGATCAAGGAATTCTGAGATTTCGACTTCCTGGTCACCAACGCAACTTGGATGTACTGTTCCTTTTTGTCCGTACAATGAGAATATTGGACAGAAATCATGACAATAATAACATACCACGCATTTTTCAAGATTAATTTCAGGTACTTTATCTTTTATCCAATTGTCAGTTAATTTAACAGGATTTGCCAATGCCTTCATCTCAATTGCTCCTGTCGGACAAACATTAGCGCAACCAGAACACCCAATGCAAGCCTTTTCATCAACCCTATCGTCCACTTCAACTGAGAGTGTAGATATCTGTCTTCTCAACTCCATATCTGTAACCCTATCAGCAGCGAAAAAGATTCTTTTAAAGTTGGTGAAAGCTCCTTCCAAAGCTATTCTAATTAAGTTTCTCATTTAAATACCCTCTATTGAATCTTTAAAATTTCTCTCGAATAAAAATGCTCTTGCAGGACATGCATTCTTACATGCACCGCAGTAGGTACATTTCTCTTCGTTTACAATGAACTGGCCATCAACCTCATCGATTGCATCATATGAACAGGTTTTGTGACATAATCCGCAATGCATACATAATTGCTGCTCAATGAAATTGAATCCGTCCTTGATTTCATTCTTATACATTGTTGACTTTGGAATGGCATCAACAGGACAGTGCACAGCACAGTTTTCACATAATATGCATTTGTCCAGGTTAACTGAAATTGTTCCCCTGTGCAATGTAATTGCATCCTCCTGACATACTTCTGCGCAGATTCCACAGGATATGCAATCCTCGGAAACTTTTCCATCCCATGTGTGAGTCATGAATTGGCGTGCGCCTGTTTCATCACATACCTGTACACATTTTCCACAGGATACGCAGAATCCTGCCAATGTCGGCAGCTCTTCCTCATTGAACTCATCATAGATGAACATCTCCTCATCCTCATGCAGGGTATTGATTGGACATGCATCAATGGCGATTTCATGAGTTGTATTTTCGGTATCCATAGTTGGATCATATCTTAATTTGCCATCAACATACTTATGAGACTCATTTTCACATAAGTCTGCACATAATCCGCAATTCAGACAGGATACGATAGAACCTGATGGCTTTTGATTAATCTTATTTACAATGATTGCAGATTCGTCAACGGAAATTGCATTGTTAGGACAGGCCTTCATACAGTTAAGACAAAGTGTACAGGATGACTTGTTGACCATTTGATATTTGTTCATTGACTGGTTTGGACAAACGTCTTCACATAATCTGCATTCGCTGCAGATTCCTTCATCCCTATCAATTTTAACATGAATTGCTCCTGTCGGACAGTATTGCTGACATCTGCCGCATAAGATACATTTTTCTGTGTCGGTGCCGAAGTAGCTTCTTGAAACCTCTTTGGCGACAGGCTCCTCTTTTTGAGGAACAACACCCAATGAAGGATAAAGTATCTTCAATGATTCTATGAAGTTGATTTGCTTTTCCTTTTCAAGCTCGAATCCGTCGACACGGTTGGAACAGACTTCCTGACATACTCCACAGCGTGAACATATGCCGTATACAATGCCGTCTTCAATGGTTATATTGCTTGTAGGGCAATTGTACATGCACATTCCACAGCCATTACATTTGGCCCTGTCTACGACATAACCGCCATAGCTATTTTGGAATATTGCTCCATTCGGACAGTTTTCATAACATATTCCGCAGGTAAGACAGCTGAAAGCCCTTCCATTGATAAATCTAATAGCTTTTGTAGGACACTGTTTAATACAATCTCTTTTTCCGCCACATGTATTAGTTGTTAAAAACATTATAAAAACTCCTTATTTACTCCTTGCAAATAGTAGTTTGCCTACAAAAATTCCTATTAATGCAGATAAAAATGCTGTAGAAATTGGCAAGTCTGTGTAAAACGGATAATTGCCAGATTGCCATGCTACAATAATTCCTGCAATAAGTATCACGATAAATGATGCCTTAGTGAATTTTGCATCACTAACATTAAGTTTAATCTGAGATCCAATAATCAAACCTAACAGCAATCCGAATATTATTGGTCCTAGACTTAACATCATTCACCCTCCTCTACTAATTTCTTGAATCCTGCAAATGCAATGACTATTGCGGATAAGCCTGCAAATACTTTCAAACCAACAAATATATTGAGGTATGGAATAATACCTGCATTGGTTACATCCGGATAGTGGAAAACGTTTTGGATTGCTGCCGGAACCACATTCAACAGGTCGGTTCCGAAGTTGTACAGGTAAAAACCTCCAACAAACAAACCAATTAATCCGAAGATTACAAATCCTAATGCACCTACAGATTCAAAAACTTCAATGTACAAATGGGATAATTCCAATGGAGAATTACCTAACCCATAAACAAGGACAGATAATATGATTCCACTAGCTATCATCGCACCTCCCTGGAAACCACCACCAGGAGTGATGTGTCCACCAAGGATAGTCATTATACCTAAACAAATTAAAATAATTGAAATTGGTAAAGATATCAGTTTTAAAATAACACTGCCTTGACTCATTGTTTATCCCCCAATAATCCTCTACCAAATATAAGTAATACTACCAAACCGGCAGTTAACAATATAATTGATTCTCCTAATGTATCGTATGCTCTGAAATCAAAAATAACAACAGTTACAAGGTTTGGAGCTATTTGAGTTCCTAAAGCATTATAGATATTGCTTACACCAGGGTTAATCATGTTACTCAAATGGAATACTGAATCGAATAAGGTAACAGAAAATATTGCTGCAAGCACTGCTGCAATCAAACTGCGAATTGTTGCTTTATCAGACAAGATTACCACCCCAGTACATAAATACAACTATAATTGAAAGTGTTACAACTGCATAAAATATCATCTTTTCCAAAGAATCTTCCTGTTCGATTTTGAACTTAGGAATAAGCGGAATATTAGAAATCAGAACAATTGCCAATATGAATGTGACCAATCCTGCAAGCAAAACATTTACATGCCTTAGCAATATTGCTGAGAGAACCAATGATACAATCAGGAATATTTCCGCTGTAATGCTACCTGAAACATCCGCATTGGTTACAGGGCCCGGTGAAAACAATTTCTTGAATTGCTTTACAACATCGAATATTTGATCATATAGTTTCATAATATCCCTCCTACAAAGCTAGAAATTCCATTTACAACAACATCAGGGAATAAACCTAAACCTATAACCAATATTAGCAATATTCCCATAGCAAAAATCATTGCACGAGGAACTTCTTTTCCTTCTACTTCCAATTCTTTTGGTTTTGGCCTTAAGAACATCACATAGAATGTTTTTACGAATACTACAAATGTAGCGATACTTACCATAATAGCCAAAATGGATATTTCAGGGAATCCACAGTTTAAAGATGCTTGAACAAGCATTAATTTGGATTGGAATCCGCTTAATGGAGGCACTCCTGCCATTGCCAAACCGGCAATTAAAAGCATGAGGCTTACTTTTGGATGATATGCCAAAAGCCCTCCGAGCTTACGTGTATCCACTTCATTTGTTGCATTAACGATTGCGCCAAATCCAATGAATAATAATGCAGTAATAATAATTTCGTTTAATGCTTGGAACAGACCAGCGGTAATCGCATAATTAGTTCCAAGACCTATACCTAAACCTATGAAACCAAGTTCACCAACAGCTAAAAATCCAATCATTCTTCTGAAGTCTGTTTGGGTAAGAGCCATAGAGACACCCAATATCATAGCCAAGATAGAGAAGAAAACTATGAGAACTTCAAATATCGGCAAGGTGGAATAAATCCTGTGCATAATCAATACGATTGAAATCATGGATATGACTGTAAATGATTGAAGCAATGCCGCTCCATGAGGTTCCGCTTTTGAATAAATTCCAGATTTTATAGTATGGAAAGGTGGTAAACCAGAGGCGTATAACCAACCAAAGAATATTAATCCGAGTGAAGTTAAAAATACTGGAGATGTAGCGTCAACCAAACCATTATGAACAGCTGTTGCAATATCAGTAACATTTACACTACCAGTCAATGCCAATAGGAATCCAATTCCCAAAAGCATTATTGGAGAACCGATTGACCCTAAAATCATATATTTTAAAGCCATTTCATAACTATAATCAATTGAAGAAGCTGCAACAATACCTACCTGTGCAAGTGCCAGTATCTCAAAGAATACAAACATGTGGAATATATCATCAGTTAAAAGCATTGCAGTAACTGCAGCTGTACCTAAGAACAATAAGAATAAATATGGTCCTGAAACTTCCTTATATTTAGTTAAATAGATGAATATAACTAAAAATGTTAAAAGACCTATCATTGCGATGAATATCTGTTGTAAGAAAGTAAATGAATAGGTAATTGCAGGATGATATACGAAACTTGTCACATTATCCAAAATAGGTTCATATCCGCCAAAGTAATGCAATCCATAATTGGACAATAACGGAATCAACGGAAGACAGATTGCAACAACAAATGCAAAAATCTTAGTTACCTTATTGAACTTTGAAAATGCACTGATCAACAATGCAGCCATCAAAGGAACAATAACCATAAGTGGAATTAGCTCATTCATTGTATTCCTCCTGTTTTGATGTATCCGCCAACATCACTTTTGTGCTTAAAGTACCATATCTTCTATAAAGAACCATTACTAAAGCAAGCATAACGGCCAAAGTACTTGCGCCAATTACAATACTGGTAAGTACCAAACCAAAAGGCAATGGATAAGCAGCGTTTGAAGCAAACCATGAGGTGTCCATTCCAGGCATTAAAATAGGTACAACACCGCCTGCCTTATAACCGATAGCAACAATGAACAGATTAGCGCCTTCTTCAATAAAACTAATACCGATTATCTTTTTTATGATATTATCAACGAAAATCGCCGCATAAAGACCTATGACAACTAGAGCAACTGATGTCAATAATATCGCAAGTTGTGTCTGTGCCATTAGCTATCCTCCCTTTGAGTTTTCTGTACAGCCAAAGCAATGAATACAGGAACAATCGCTGCCCCCACAATAGCTTGAGTTAAAGCTACATCGGGAGCCAATAATATCTGGAAGAGAACTGCAAGAGCCCCGCCAGAAAATCCTGTTAAGATTGCTGCTTTTAGTAAATCTTTCTGAATAAGAGCAAGAATTGCACTTAAAACTATAATTACGCATAATACAAACTCTAACATCTTACTCATCCTCGTCAATTTCTAATGTAGTAACTGAAAATCTTTCATCCGCTTTAAGTTTCTCTGAATCTTCGCTCTCTAAAGCTTGCATTTTTTCTTTAGGATGGAAAAACGGATGATTTTCATCTACTTCTACTTCAACATTCTGTAAATCTAAATTATTTTCTCTATCTTCTTTTTTCCAATAAGCATTAGCTATTGCATGTGCTATAAACGGAGCTAGAATGAAATAAATTCCAGCAAGCAAATATTGGCCTATTGCAATCATTGCAATAATACATGCAACATCAAAAATACCTACAATGTGGATTCTTGCATAAACAATATTCTTTGTGTCTTTTCCTAAGCTAAGAAGGCCAATTGCGGAAATTATAGTTAAAACTGCTGCTATGATAAGAAGGGCTGATTGAACATATTCTATCATCCATCATCACCTCCCAAAACAACAGCGAAAGCAACTGTGCCTACAAAACCAAAGAATATTAAAGCTAATGATATATCTCTAAAGAAACCAAGGTTATATAAATCTCCAACAATCAGCAATGCAACAGCAAAGGCATTGACTATTAGAGAGCTTCCTAAAAGCCCCATTGATGTGGATTTATATGCACTTGCCCTTAAAGCAGCCAGCATCATTATCATTAATGCAATAACCACAATAATTTTTGAAATAAACAATATATCCATACTATCTCACTCGATTATTTTACTTGGAAAATGTTATGCCTTTCTACTCTAACATTTTCTTTATATACTTTTCAAAAGGAATGATATCCTCTTTACTTCTTGGAGAAATAGCAGCTACTTTGATAATGTTATTTTCACTGTCCAAATCAACAGACAAAGTACCAGGAGTTAAAGAAATACTGTTTGCTAAAATTGTCTGTGAAACCGGCCTCTCTAAAACAGTTTCAATGTCAACAACTATAGGATCAATATTTCTCCTCATAATCCCATTAAATGCAACATCTATTGTTGATTTAATGATTTCATAAATAAGGTCTAAGAAATAAATAATTCCATAACCAATTCTAGTCAAAAACATTAAACAAGCTCCATTTCATTAAATAATTAAAAGTCAAAAAAATGACCTTATTAATAATATTATTATTTATCATGATTATTTATTATAAATGTATGCTTTTTTAAAAAAATGCAATAAAAAAATAAAATTGTTATAAAAAAATTTTCCAAAAAATTAAAATGAACAATTTTGTTTAGAAAAATTAAAAAATAAGAATAAAATCGTATTAAAAACCGAATTTAGAAAAAAATATACAGAAATTAAAAATTAAGATATAAATGTTTCAAACTTAGTTAGAAAATTAATCCTAAAAGCACCGCATAATTTTCAAATAAGTTAAATAATGCCGGAACATGAATTATCAATGAAAAAATACTTAATATAAATATCATTGCCAAACCAAATGACCTATAAACCTTTTTAGAAGAAACCGGTGCGAAAATCTTAATTCCAGCAGGCGTAAATGAATCAAGAACCGTATGCGATAACAATCCTAAAAACAATGCCAAAACAATTTCAATATAGGAAATGTCCCCTTCCGGAATTAAAAATAAACTAACGAAAAATAATGGAATGA
>JAUNXN010000139.1 GCA_030539795.1 Methanobrevibacter sp. | reverse complement strand
ATAGCAATATCAATTAATACAGACTCATCACTAATCTTTTGAGTAGCGGCACGACAAACATATGAATTTTCATCATTTTTAGCAATTTCAATTAAAACTGACTGATCATTAATCTTTTGGGCAGCTTCGTTACGAAAAGGGCCTTTACCATTTTTAACAATACCTATTAAAAAAGACTCATCATTAATCTTTTCAATCGCTTTTGAAACAATCTTAGAATCAGTGGCATTCATAGCAATATCGGCTAAAATATCCATATTACTGATCATTTCTACTGCCTCTAAACGAGCTTGGAAATCTTTATCATTTATAGCAATATCCCCTAAAACATTCTCATTATCCAAATCATTTCTATCCATTTCTACCATATTTCCATCCCCTAATTTAACAATAATTGCAGTTTAAAGTGAATGTTTTTCATTAAAATATCCAAGACCTTAAAAATTATGCTTTAATGAAGTTATGTCTTTAATGTTATTATAATTTTGGGATGTGTTTTTAACGGTTATATCTTTGTTGTTTCAAACTTTATATTACCTTTCAATCATAATTTAAAGATGAAGTGAGAGTTTACATTCGGAAAAACTATTTATATGTGCTTTTTTAAAGTAATAATTAGGTATAATCTGTTCTATAAAAATTTAAGGTTGAAAATTCTTAAGGACTACATCATGTATACCAAAGATAACAAAATTACTATCAATTGAATAATGAAGTGAAAATAATGAAACTCATATTTAAACAGAAACTATTCTCAATACTTGATTCCTATGATGTTTATAATGAAAACGGAAATACAGCATTTAAAGTTAAAGGCCAATTGGCTGTAAAACATAAATTAAAGATATACGATCCACAGGGCAACGAACTCGGAGAAGTCAAAGAAAAACTCATATCAATAACACCAACATTTGATTTGTATGAAAACGGCAAAAAAATAGGCAGCCTTAAAAAGAAAATATTCAAGTTACTCGGTTCATCATACAGCATAGATACATTAGGCTGGACTGCAAAAGGAAATTTTGTAGAATGGGACTACAGCATTCAGGATTCCAATGGAAATTTGGTTGCCACACTCGGAAAACAGCTGTTGAACTTGACAGACACATATGTTTTAGACATTGTCAACCCCCAAGATGCATTGCATGTTTTGATGTTTGTAATTGCAATAGACGCTGAAAAATGCTCAAGAGATTAGGGCTAAAAATAGATGGGGCTAAATCTCAATTTAGTCTCCATGAATATTATTTTTTAAATATATTTTGAAATCATGTTTTTCAATAATTTTCCTTAAAATCTTCAACCAATCTGGAGAATATGGAGATATCTAAAGGAGGATTATCAATTTCTTCTTTACTGAACCATTTTGCATCAACTATTTCGATTCCATCCACCTTTATCTCACCTGACTTGTATTTACATGTGCATCCAATCATCAATGAATTTGGAAATGGCCAGGATTGGCTTGCAAAGTACCGGATATCCTCGACTTCAACACCAACTTCCTCTCTGACTTCCCTTTTGACTGCATCTTCTATAGTTTCTCCAGCTTCCAAAAATCCTGCAACCAATGTATATCCCATCCCTTTGTGATATGAATGCTTTGCCATGAGAAGCTTATTTTCAATCTCGCCGTTTTCATTTTCTTCGGCTTTAGTAATTGTAGTTATAATGGAAGGAGATATTCGTGTAAAGCTTTTGAATCCGCATTCCGGACAAATTTTCACTCTTCTTCCAGGCATGGTAACTGTTTTAGCACCGCACCTTCCACAGAATTGATGGTTGTTTTCCCAATCAATAATCTGTATGGCTCTTCCGCTGATCAAATAGACTTCCTCATTAATTTCAAAAACAATGAATAGATTATGAAAAATGATTTCATTTTCATTTGACTTTGGCTTGAGATTCTTAATTTTACTATACTCGTCTCCGCTTTGGTTCATTTCATCAATCTTAAGATTTTTGATCTTGCCGGATTCAATATTTTTAATAGTCAAATTATGCTCTGCTTCATCATAGAAATCTTCAATCTTAAGTTTTTCAATTTGATTTAAATCGGCACTTTCAAAAATATGATTGTCCTTATTCTTTAAAACAAAATCTTCTTCATTAAAGTCTTCATTTAATTCAACGGCAAAACAATCATTATCATAGAATAATCCGATAAATATCTTGTTTTTAATGTCAGCCTCATTAATGTAGATTTCTTCAATATCTGAGATTAGTGGAACTTGATTATTGACTAGCAGAAGCTTCCTTTGATGGAATATGAAATAATACTTATTTTCCGTGTTTTGAATTTCGCCATCAAGCTTATAGTTATCGTGAATTTCGACTTTTAATGAATTTTCATCTTTCATAATTAATGATATGTCTTTTAAAAAATATAATTTATTATAAAAATTGTAGCAAATGTAAACAATTCTTTCCATGATTTAACAGCAAAAAAGGATATGCAATTCAATGCAAATGTTTTTGTTGAAAAAGAAAGCAATATCTATTTTATACATTAAAATAACTATTTTTAACCTTTAATTTTAAATTTTAAGATGCAAGTGAGTACTTACATTCGAAAAACTATTTATATGATTTTTTTTAAAGTAATAAGTAAGTTTAAATGAATTGAAATATTTGAAAAGGTTAAAATATGAGCTGGAGCTAATTTGTAAGAATGTTGAATTAATATATAGAAATGTGGAACGAATTATACAAAAACGGCAGTGTCAATCCCCAATTGACCAGCCAATATTACGGCTAAGAGAGTTTAACGAATTATTTTTATTTCATATCATGAGGGCATTTCTCTTGAAACGAATGCAATAGTGCAATATCAAAAAGCAATGCAAAAACTAATATTGGATTTAAACTAACATATTTCAGGAGCAGCATGGATACAATTTACACTGATGAAAAGGATGAAAGATTTCTGGAGCTTGTAGGCGAGCTTGATAGAGGATATTATGAACGCATTGGTGATGAACTGTCAAAATATGACAGTTACAATGAGTCCAAGGGCCCTCATGTCGTCATATTGGCCGTTGATAATGATAATGCTGTTGCCTGCGCCAGCTATAGGGTTTTCAATAATGATTCGGTTGAATTTAAAAGAGTCTATGTTAAAAGTGAGTATCGAAAACGTGGAATCGCCTATAATCTCATTAAAGAGCTGGAAAAATCAGCAGTCCAAAGCAGTTTCAAATATTCATATATAGTGACCGGCAAGAACAATCAGCCGGCAATAAGATTATATGAAAAGTTAAATTATCACCATATAGACAATTTCGGACAATTCAAGGATGATGATGTTGTCGTTTGCATGAAAAAAGAGTTTAAGCTACATTAGTTTGGACTGGACTGAACCTGATGGAAATTCGTGAACATAATCAATTATCTCATCCTGTTTATAAAGCATCCCATGTTTTCGGCATCCATCTTTTATGATTCCTTTTAATTTTCCATTATTTTTGCTGTAAATGAAATTTTTCTCCCCAAATTCATCAATATATCTTTCCTTTAAACCTGGAAAATTTTCATCAAGCTTTTTATAGAA
>JAUNXN010000036.1 GCA_030539795.1 Methanobrevibacter sp. | reverse complement strand
CAGCCTTAGCACTGGTAAAATCCATTTTAGGAGAATACTGGAGACAAAACTTTTTAGAATTAAATGCTTCTGATGCAAGAGGAATTGATACAGTAAGAGACCGCATCAAGAATTTCTGTAGATTGAAACCTGTTGGCGCACCATTTAGAATAATATTCCTGGACGAAGTCGACAACATGACAAAAGATGCTCAGCATGCGCTTCGTCGTGAAATGGAAATGTATACAAAAACCGCTTCATTTATACTTTCATGTAATTACTCATCAAAAATTATTGACCCTATCCAATCAAGATGTGCAATATTCAGATTCGCTCCAATTAAAGGTGAAGAGATTAAGGAACGTCTGCAGTTCATTTGTGAAAATGAAGGATTTGAAACCACCGATGCAGGACTTGATACAATCGTCTACTTTGCTGAAGGGGACATGAGAAAAGCAGTGAATGTCCTTCAGGCTGCGGCTTCAGAAGGAGAAGCGATAACTGAAGATGCGATTTATGAAGTTGTTTCAAAAGCAAAACCACAAGACATTGGAAATATGATAAATAAAGCACTTCTGGGTGATTTTATGGCTGCCCGTAACATTTTAAGAGACACAATGGTTCTGCAGGGAACCAGCGGAGAGGATATGGTTACCCAAATTTATCAAGACGTTTCCAAAAGAGTCATTGAAGGAAAAATGGATGCGGACATTTACATGGACTTGATTGAAGCAATAGCCGAGTGTGATTTCAGAATAAGGGAAGGAGCCAATCCAAGAATACAGCTTGAAGCACTACTCACCCAATTCTTATAAGGTATAGAAATGTTATGGACTGACAAATATCGACCTCAGACACTTTCAGAAGTGGTCGGTAATAAAAAAGAGATTAAGATAATCACTGATTGGGTTAATGCATGGAAATCAAATGACCCACAAATACCACTGCTATTAGTTGGACCTCCAGGCATTGGAAAAACAACACTAGCCCAAATCATTGCAAAAGAGTTTTCAGAGTATATTGAACTCAATGCTAGTGACAAGCGTTCCCAGGATGTTATCAAAAGTACAATTGGAGAGTCATCATCATCAAGGTCTCTTTTCGGGGATGAATACAAACTGATTATTCTTGATGAAGTGGACGGTATTCACGGAACCAACGATCGTGGGGGAGTTAAGGCTATTGGAGAGATAATCAAAAGCTCAAAACACCCTATGATTTTAATTGCCAATGACTTTTACTCAAAAAGACTGCAATCCATCAAGCCGAAATGCCAAGTAATCAAAATGAAAAAATCCAGATGGAATTCAATTTCTGCGCTTTTAAGGAAAATTGCGCAAGCAGAAGGAGTTGAAGTGGATCCGGGTGCCTTAAAGGAAATAGCCGTAAAATCACAAGGAGACGTCAGGTCTGCAATTAACACCTTACAGGCATTGGCCGATAAAGACCATACCCTGGAAGTTAAAGATGTCGAAAACATGGTTACAAAGGATACTCGCTCCGACATATTCAATGCAATTACAAGTGTTTTGAAAAGTAAAACCCCTGCTCACGTAAAAGAAGCGTTGTGGATTGAAGAAGACCCTACACTTGTTATGGAATACATTGCAGAAAACATTCCAAGGGAATACAAGAAAAAAGACGAAATCAAAAAGGCTTACGATTACATTTCCAAGGCGGACATCTTCTTCGGAAGGACAAATGCAAGCAGGAATTATGGTTATTGGAAGTATGCAACCGACTTTATGGGAATCGGAGTAAGCAACTCCAAACATGAAACCTATAAGAAATTTACAAAGATTCAAACTCCAACAATTTTCTCAACAATGAGCCGTAACAGAGGCAAAAGAAACCTGAGGGATGGAATTGCCGATAAGATGACTGAAAAGATGCATGTTTCAACAGCAATAGCCATTTCAATGTTTCCGTATCTTGAAATCATGTTTAAAAATGATGAGCTCGCTTGGGAAATTTCCGACTTTTTAGAGCTTGAGGATACTGAAATCAAACGATTCAGATCTAAGAAGATTCCTGCAAAAGTTGTCAAAAAAATGGAAAAGCAAAAAGCCCAAATGAGAGTGGAAGAACGTGACAGGCGTGCAGAAGAACTCAAAAGTCAAATGATGAATGTGATTCCTGAAGTCGAAGAAACAGAAGACAGCACATTGCCATTTGAAATTCCGGGCATTGACAATGCTTCTGTTGAAGAAGAATCCATTGAAGAAACAGAAGAAGAAACTGCAGAAGAGCATGTTCAAGACTTAGAAGAAGAAAGTGTTGAAGAAAAGGTTGAAGAGAAAAAAGAGAAAAAGAAAACTGACAAACAGGTTTCATTATTCAGTTTCTAATTTATTTTCAATGAACTCTGCGGCTTTTACAACATTTTCCCTATATTGTGGTGCAACATCCTCTAAAAATTCGGAAAATGAATTAGCCAATTCATTTTTATTTTTATTTTCAAAAATATCCTTACCGTCCATCTCTAAGAATGAATTGATCCAATCCAAAGGAACATTGATTAGCGGATAGATTTCATCGGGATTTTTAGAATAATTCAAGCCATTACCTGAAAAGATGCCTTCAAAAATATCATTGACCTGGTCGTCCAAAATCAAGGGATTGACCTTTAAATCATATTCCCCCTCATAAACGAGTTTTACACCATATTTACGGGTATAAGGCTCCATGAGCAATTCAACTATAAAATTATCCTTTGGCATTAAAACAGAAGAATTCGGCTTAATTTCCAAAGCCAAATGCTTTGAGGACTTTGAACAGATCTTTTGAAAGAGCTTATTTCTTACGACTTCAATTTCAGGGTATTGCTTCATGAAGGTAGCTTCGCGGGTTCTTGAAAACTTCGAAAATCTCAAATTGTTGATGTAAATCTTCTGTGGAGTATATGAAATAAAGCGGGTGTCCACTCCTATTATCTTTAGAAATTTCAATACATCCTTTTTGGAATTTGAAAATTCTTCCTTATCATTATTAAATCCTGAAACGTCAAACATTAAATCCATATTATCATTCTAAATTAAGTGTATCCTTTAAGGCCTTTTCCATTGCATCGACCGGAGCATCTCTGCCTGTCCAGATTCTGAAGCTTTCAGCTCCCTGATAAAGCAGCATCTTAATTCCATAAACCGGTTTTGCACCTGCTTTAATGGCTTCTTTTAAAAGTACTGTCTCATTAGGATTGTAGACTGCATCAAATACAACCAAATCCTCGTGCATATCACCTACCAAAGCAATAGGGGCATCATCAATGTTTGGATGCATTCCAATCGGTGTAGTATCTACCAAGATATCTGCATTAGCCAAATATCTGCCAATTTCAGAAATTGAACCTGCATTGACGTCATTTATCAAGCCAGAGTCTGAAACGTCGCCGGCCAAACCTTGAGCCTTATCGACATTCCTGTTCAATATTGTCAAGGATTCAGCACCATATTTTGCAAGGTAAAACGAAATGGCTCTTGATGCGCCGCCCGCACCTGCGACGACAACATTTTTATTCTTGATTGAACTTACTTCCTCAATCGCTTTTACAGCACCGATTCCATCGGTATTGTATCCCTTTAAATTCTTGAAGTCAATTGTGTTGACGGCGCCAATCAAACTGGCAACCTCATCAATCTCATCCAAAAACTGCATGACTTCAATCTTGTGGGGAATTGTAACATTGAAACCCCTAATATTGAGAGATTTTGCACCTTCGATTGCTGATTGCAGATTCTTAGGATTTACATCAAATGCAACATAAGCATAATCCATTCCCAATTCATCGAATGCGGCATTGTGCATCGGCGGGGAAAAGCTGTGTTCCACGGGATGACCTATCAATCCCACAATATTTGTACTACCTTTGATTTTCATATAATATCCTATTGATTAACAAAGATTATATAACTTTGCAGATACAAATTTAAATTATAATATATCTTATCAAAGGAGTGTAAAAATGGAATTTACAAGACCAAGAGGTACAAGAGATTTCTTGTTTGAAGAAATGAGAGAAAGAAAACAAGCAGAAAGTACCTTAAGAAAAGTATTCGAAAGTTACGGTTATCAAGAAATTAAAACACCATTATTTGAAGAATTAAAATTATTTACAACAAAATCCGGAGATGAAATTGTAAATCAGCTATACAATTTTAAAGACAAGTCAGACAGAGAATTGACATTAAGACCTGAAATCACAGCTCCGGTTGCAAGATTATACTTAAACGAACTTGAAAAAACAGCAACAAAACCAATCAAGCTATATTACTACGGCAGTTGCTTTAGATATGAAAGGCCCCAAAAAGGCAGATTCAGACAATTCTGGCAATTCGGATGCGAACTGATTGGTGCCAAAACACCACAGGGCGAAGCTGAAGTCATTGCATTATGTACAGATGCCATAAACTCACTGGGCATTACAACAGCTGACGTTAACATAAACCACCTGGGAATTATCAGAGGCCTGTTCAAACATTTCGACATTTCAGTTGAAACCCAAAGCGAAATCATGGTCGTCATAGATAAAGGAGATAAAGACCTGCTTATCGAATCATTAAGCGGAGACGAACCGATAATCGACAATGATGAACTGAATCAAATATTATTAAGATTAATCGACCTTGTTGGAGACAAATCAATTATTTCAGATGTTGAAGAACTGATTGCACCTTATGAAGAACCGAAAGAATCATTAGAGGAACTTAAAGAACTAATCAGCCTATTGGAAGCGTTCCAGGTCGAAAATTACACCTTAAACTTAGGCGTTGCAAGAGGGCTTGACTACTACACAGGAATCGTGTTTGAAATATATGTTCCCGAGCTTGGAGCTCAAAAGCAGATTTGCGGCGGAGGATCATACAGCCTTGTCAAACTCTTCGGAGGCCAGGAAGTGGAATCAACCGGTTTTGCTCTAGGTTTTGACAGATTGATGAATGCAATCGAGGAATTGACCGACAAGGAGGAACTGCCTTCACACCTGGATGTTTATGTGGCTCCAATCTCCAAGGATGTCAGAGCAAAAGCTTTTGAAATAACCCAGACATTAAGAAAAAACGGTTTCAAGACCGATGTTGATTTGAACGGCAAAAAATTCAAGAAACTGATGAATTACGCTGATAAGATTAAAGTTGAAAAGATAATCATCATAGGAGCCAATGACCTGGCAGAAGGCAAAGTTACCGTCAAGAATATGATAAGCGGAGAACAAAGCTTAGTTGATATTGACAACATCATAGATTATTTGAAAGAGGAATAAAAATGGAAATCAACTTCAGACATGAAATCAACGGCGTTAAAGTAATTACTGCAATTGCACAGGATGCAAATACCGACCAGATATTGATGCTGGCCAACATGAACAAGGAAGCATTGACTAAAACTATTGAAACCGGCAAGGCACACTATTGGAGCACTTCAAGAAACAAACTATGGCTTAAGGGCGAAAGTTCAGGGCACTTTCAGGAAGTTAAGGAGATTCTAGTGGACTGTGATATGGATGCTATAGTTTTAAAAATCGAACAGACAGGTGCGGCCTGCCATGAAGGCTACCGTTCATGTTTCTTTAGAAAATTAAATGTGGAAAATGAAGTTGATATTGAAGATTTGAAAGATGAAGACTTGGAAGTCGTTTTAGAAAGACTTGTAAACCCAGAAGATGTGTATTAAATGAAATGTATAATACCTGACACTAGCGCTGTCATTATAGGTGCAGTGAGCAAACTAATCGAAGAAGAGGATTTGGATTATCCGGAAATAATTGTGCCTGAAGCGGTCATCTGTGAACTTGAACACCAAGCCAACGCGAATAGGTCTGAAGGCCGCAGAGGCCTGAAGGAACTGCAGAAACTGCAGGAACTTCAAGATGAAGGCGAACTTGCAATCAGCTTCAAAGGAAGAAGGCCTACCAACTACGATATCAAATATGCCAAAAGCGGTGAAATAGACGGCATCATAAGAGATTTGGCCAGAAGCGAAATGGGAACTCTTCTCACAAATGACAAAGTGCAGGCCGAAACTGCAAAAGCTCAAGGAATCCCAGTTTACTATTATAAACAGGAATACATCGAAAAGCCACTTTCAATTGAAAAGTTCTTTGATGAAAATACAATGTCCATTCACTTAAAGGAAAATGTAGTTCCAATGGCTAAAAAAGGAACTCCCGGACATATTGATTTTGAAGTGTTGAATGAAAGGCGTTATTCATACAGAGAGCTTAAAGAGATTGTTGATGAAATTCTTGATAAGGCAAAAAGCGACCCGAAAACCTATCTGGAAAGCGAAAAAGAAGGCTCTTTTGTCGTTCAGTCAAGAGAATACAGGATTTCAATAGCTTATCCTCCATTTTCAGAAGCTTTGGAAGTTACTATTGTAAGGCCCGTGGCCAACATAAGTCTTGACGAATACCGCTTGTCTGAAAAATTATTGGACAGAATTAGAACTAGCGCTGAGGGAATATTGATTTCAGGATCTCCGGGAGCTGGAAAATCAACATTTGTACAGGCTATCGCTAAATATTACTCATCAAAATTAAATAAGATTGTAAAAACAATGGAATCCCCAAGAGATTTGCAACTTCCGGATGAAATTACTCAATATGCTCCTTTGGAAGGAAGCATGGAAAATACTGCGGACGTACTGTTACTTGTAAGGCCGGATTATACCATTTATGATGAATTAAGGAAAAATACTGACTTCAATATCTTTGCAGACATGAGATTGGCAGGCGTCGGAATGATTGGAGTTGTGCATGCAACCCGTCCGATAGACGCAATCCAAAGAATTGCCTCCAGAGTGGAACTAGGCGTTATTCCTTCAATTGTTGATACAAGCATTTACATTGAAAACGGTAAGGTCACAAGCGTTTATGAGACAAAAATGACCGTTAAAGTACCGACCGGAATGAAGGAAGCGGATCTTGCAAGACCTGTCATTGAAGTAAGGGACTTTGAAACCGGCGAGCTTAAAAACGAAATCTACACTTACGGTGAACAGACCATTGTTATGGACATGAATCTGGTCAACGGAAGCTCTCAAGAAGAGCGTCACAAATCTTCCGTCGACAGGATTGCGGAAGCTGAAATTCTAAGAAAAATCAAAAAACTTCTTCCGAAAAAAGCAAAAGTTGAAGTTGAAGTAATTTCACCTGAAAGGGCGAACATTTACATTCCAGACGATTACGTTGCAAAAATCATCGGTAAAAACGGGAAAAGAATTGCTGAAATTGAGGAAAGCATTGGAATAAGTCTCGGAGTTGAAGTTATTGAAGATAAGCCAATCAATAAAACCCCATTTGAAGTTGACATTATCCACACCAACAAACAGCTGATTCTCGATTTGGGCCGTGACAACGGAAGGAAAAACTTTGACATTTTTATTGAAAACGAATACTTGCTAACAGCAACCACATCCAAAAAAGGAGAAATCAGATTTAAACGAGGAATTGAACTATCCGACATCATTATTGAAGCTATTGAAATGGAACTATCAATTACCGCCATTCAAAAAATGTGATTATTATGAAAATCGGAGCATCCACACTTGCAGGAATTGACAGAACATTAGCTGAAACATTAGAGTTTATTGAAAATTTAGGGCTTGACTATGCTGAATTGGTGCACCAATTCCCATCAGAAACCATTGATGTTGACATATTGGAAAGCTATAACCTCAAATATTCCATTCATTCACCATTTATGGATGTCAATATTGCTGCCCTTCAAGATAAAAGCAGATTAAACTCAATCAATCAAATCAAAGATTCAATAGACATTGCCAATAAGATTAACGCTGAAGCCGTTGTTATTCATCCGGGCTTGGCGCCATTTTTGGCCAACAAATACTTTTTGGACAAGGTTTATGAAACAGCAAACAGCTCAATTAAAGAGCTTGGAGAGTATGGCGAAGATTTGGGAGTGTTAGCGACAATTGAAAATATGCCTACTTTTGATGGAATGCTTTATAAAAATCTGGAAGATTTAAATGAGCTTCTCACTTCCATGGACATGTCAATGACTTTAGACATAGGCCATGCAAACCATGCGGGATACTCTCCGGGAGCAATGTATTTTGATTCAATTAAACACATACATGCCCATGATAATTTTGGTGATGATGACGCACACCTTGCTTTAGGTGAAGGCTCTATTGATTTAAAATGCATCATAGGCATTTTAGAAGAAAAACATTACAATGGCATCTACATCATTGAAGTAAATGATTACGATTCCATCAAAAAAAGTTATGAATATATAAAAAAGAACTTCTAAAGAAGTTTCTTTTCCTTAATTTCTTTTTCAAAATAGAGGTATTTTGAATCTATGACCTTTCTAATATTTTGAGCTGTTTTTTTACCTATTCCTTCAACTTCCTGAAGTTCACTTTCACTTGCATTGAATATTTCAGAAACGGAACCGAAATGCTGGAGCAAATTCTTGGCATTGACCGGACCAATATTAGGAAGCGATTCGACAATGAACAACTGCTGTTCAAGCAAGCTGACCGGTTTTTTATCTGTTCTTATTTGAATTGGAGTTCTTTCACCATTTTGTTCTCTTACTGCAATTCTCTTAATCATTGCTGCAGTATCCTGAGCATTTCTTGTTGGAATGATGCTGATTCCAAAATCTATTGCAATAGATGCAATTGAACCTCTAATGGCATTTGGATTGATAAATCCTGTGTATAGGTCATCCCCTTCAAGAATTATGATAGGATGTTTGAATTCTTCAGACAATTCCTTGGCCTGTTTGAATAACCTTTTATCGACGATTGAATCGACAAAATCCTTTGCAGTTTTCCTCTCAATTGCCACTTCATCGCTGACCTGGTAATCTGCAACGGCCATTGACCTGACTTTAACATCTATTTCCATCTCGGTGAGATGCCTGATGACTTTTGAATTTCCTTCACGTGAATCGGCGAATACTATTGGAAAATCATTCTCCTTTTTAGGTTTTTCAATCACTTTAACCCTCTTTTCATTTTCCATTCTTTCAATTGCAGAAGAATTTAACTCTTCAAGAACGTCAGGATCAATCAATTGATTTTTCATTCTATCCTCTTTTCTGATAGAGGAATAATAATATGCCTCATCCCTTGTTCCGTTGGTAATCAGGACTTTGACACGACCTGTTCTTTTACGGCCTGTCCTTCCTCTGCGCTGAATCATTCTAACTTCAGATGGAACCGGTTCGTATAAAACCACTAAATCGACTGCAGGAATATCAATGCCCTCTTCAGCAACACTGGTTGAAATCAATACATCATATTCTCCTTTTTTGAAAGATTTTATAATAGCTTTTTGTTCTTTTTGAGTAAGGCCTTTCTCGCCGTCTTTTGATGCTTGACCGAAGAACTTGGCTGATTTAATGCCTTCCTTTTCAAGCTTTTGATGAATCATTTCAAGAGTATCCCTATATTGTGTGAATACCATTATCTTTGAGGAGTGCTCATCACTTTTATCATTGAACCTGGAGGTCTTAAGTTTTGTTTGACCTTCATCACCCAATTCCTTTTTAACGATATTAGTAATTTCTCGTAGTTTTGGGTGTTCCCAGCCATGCTTTTCGGCTTCCTTTGCCATCTTAACGGCACGGCCAAAATTATCATCCCACATAAGTGATTTGGCGGCTTTGGTCTTCTTTTTACGCAGCCTTGCAACATATTTGTTGAATGTCTGAATGCCTTGAGTTTCAATAAGCTCTTGAGCGTGCTGAATGTTAATCACGGCACTCAATATGGAAATGGCCTGGAACAATTCCTTATCGGGATTGGTATTTCTTGCAATTTCACCTTGAACTCTCCCTCTTGCTTTTAAAATATCCAATTTATTGACCGATACTGTTTTAAGGACACCCATATTTTTTAGGGCTTTTAATCTGACTTTAAGGGATTTGTCAACATGTTCTTTGATTTTTTCAAGTTCAGAACTCATTTTAACCCTGACCCATTGAATTTCAACTGGGTTGAAGTAAGGCTTTACGTCTGAATCCTCTTCAGTTTTAACAACAATATTCTGGATGTATAAGTTTTCACAAACTTCCTTGATTTTAAACTTATCTGATCCTGGTGATGCGGTTAATCCTAAAATTAAATTAAATTTAGATTCCTGAACATAACGGGATGCCAAATACACATAAGAATAAGATCCGACACCATGATGGCATTCATCAAAAACAATTAGGGAAACACTGCTTAAATCATAACGTCCATTCAACAGGTCGGACTCGATTGTTTGCGGAGTTGCACAAATTATCCTTGATTCTTCCCATCTTGTTACTCTGTCATCGGTTTTAACGGCGCCGGTTATTGAGGTGCAAGGAAGGTTAATAAAATCTTTAAAACTGGCTTCATGCTGGATTGCTAACGGCTTTGATGGGGCCAAAACAAGTACTTTAGAATTTTTGACCTTATATAGCCTATCGGCAGCAACCAAAATAGCAACAATTGTTTTACCCAATGCGGTTGGCGCAACAACCATAGTATTTCCTTTCTTTAAAACATCCCCTGCCAGAATCTGCTGGTATAACCTTGATTCAATGGCATCTTTTTTCAATAAAGGATGATTAATGTAACTAGTCATGATAAAAACCACGTTAATTTAAATTTTGATAAATCTAAGTAAAAGAATTTATACCTAACCCCTAATATCATATTACTTTTTAGTATTTAAAAAGATTAAGTGAGAGCATTTGAAAAGTAATGCGGTTGCAAATAACTACATTATTGCCCTGCCTTAAAAAAAATAGTATTGCAATCGAATCTATAATTCAAAAACAACAGATTTGAATTTGGTAGCGGCCTCGCCAATAGCTATTACCATTTTGCAATCCAAATTTAAAGCCTTTTTAATTCCTTCTTTCACTTCATCTTCGGAAGCTCCTAAAGTAGATGTTTTCTCAAAGTTGCCGACATAATTGAAAAAGATTCTGTCATTTAATTTCGGATTGTCCTTTAATTTTTCAGTTGCTATCTTTTGAGAAGCGGTTGATGCGGGAACAATGAATTTTGAGAATTTCAAAACGCTGTTAAAAATATCCAGGTCTCCAGGATAACCTGATTCGGATGAAACGGTAATGACTGTTGTGAAGTCTCCGAATAACTTTTTGAACTCTTTCAAAACTGTCTCTACGCCTGCCGGATTGTGGGCATAATCGACAAAGATATCCTTGCCCTTAACTTCCCCTACTTCCTCCATTCTGCCGCTGACTCCTGTGAAATTAGCGACTGTAGGCAAAATCTTATCATAAGGCAAATCTAAAAATTTATGGGCCGCAACAATAACGCCAGTGACATTATAAACATTGTGAAGGCCATCGATTCCCATTTTGACGGTCAATTTTTCAGTTGGTGTGAACAAATCGAAAGTCCTGTTTTTCAAATCAACATTTGCGGCTATATAGTCGACTTGTGGGGTGGTCAATCCGCATTTACAGAAGTAATAGCCGCATCCGGAGATAATCTCCTTAACAGCCATTTCCCTGCCGCAGACGCATTCCTTCATGGCCACTGAATCGGCAAGTTCATCGACACCGAAAGTGATGACTTCACCTTTAAAGTCAAGTTCCCTTAAAAGGCCCATTATTGTCGGATCCTGTCCATTGACTATAAGTGTTCCGTCACCGATTTCCTTAATGAACTCTGATTTCACATTTGCATAATCCATAAAACTGCCCAAATCGTTTAAATGATCTGGTGTGATATTCGTAATCAAACCGCCTGACATTGAAGTGTTTTTAACGACTCTTCCAACAGTGCCGGGAACTCCAAAAGTTCCGACTTCCAAAATTCCAACATCCCCATCCAATCTTGACTGGAGAATCGGAATGAATTCGGCATTGCCCTGCATGCCTTCAAGGTCATGCTCGCATGGAGTGATGCCGTTATCATAGGCAATTTGTTTCAGCAGAGCTGTTGAAGTTGTTTTACCATTGGTTCCGGTTATTCCAAATACCGGCTTTTCAGGCTGTATTCTCTCAATAATGTCATATAATTCTAAAATTGGCTTATCGATCTTTTTAAATAATTCTGAATCTTTTGATAAACTTGCAGGAGGAATTATGTAATCTGAATTTTTAAAGAACGCCTCCGGAGTTTTTCCATAAAAGACATTAATATCATAACCTTCCAAGGCATTTGCAAATCTGCAATCTTTCTTAAATGATAAATCAGTCCCTATTACCTTATATCCTCTTTGTCTAAGGATTCTGGCAATTAAATTGCCATTAGCTCCGCAAACACCAATAACTCCAAAGGTTTTATTCTTATTCATATTTTTTACTTCCTTCTTCAAGTCCTTTCATGATTTTTTCCACGGTAGTAAGCCTATCATATGCAATAAGCGGACCCATATGCAAAATGATGTCTCCAGGTTTTGAATATTTGAAAGTCAATTCCGCTGCCTTTTCAATTGTTTCAACGGCCAACTTTTCAATATTAGGATTGGTAATCGCATCCAGGATTTCCTGTGCGGCCTCCATTTCAACGGTTTGATTTACTTCATTAAATCCGCTTGCAATAACTACTTTAATATCATAATTGCTTACCAGTTCACCGACTTCCGCCTTATCCCTAACGGATAATGTATCGAAATGATCCAAAAAGAGCACAACGCTGTCATCCTTGAAGTAATCAAGGGTAATCTTCATGCCGTCATATAAAAATGCAGAATCAAGAATCACTTTCCTGCCGTTATAGTCGCCGACATCCTCCATATGTGCCGGAAGGCCCTTGAATTCTGTCAATGCATCAATGATATCCTCTTTTTCAACTCCATATGTCAGCGCAACGGCAGATGCTGCAACAGAGTTTTCAAAGAAATAGCTCATCATATAAAACGGAGTGGTAAACTCATCATTTTCATATTTTATAGTTAATGACTTGTCTCCAACACTGCCCTTGAAATCAACATCCTCATCCAATGCATAGTAAAGCGCATCATCCCTTACCTTTTCTATAATGTCTCTGCAGGAATTATTTGCAATGAATGTTTCACTCATGGCCTGCAGAACCAATTTGCGCTGCTGATATAATTCCAAAGAACCTCCAAATTCGGACAGGTGGTCTTCTGCAATATTTGTCAAAAGACCGATTTTGATACTTAATCTATTCAAAAGACCTATTGTACCGTGAGGAAGTTCAAAAATAGCTATATCACATTCATTAGCCTTGCCTGTAACTATTCCATCAATTATGGCTTCTGAAACCAAGTTGTTTACAAGAGATGAACAGGACCAGACCTTAAATCCTGCCTGTTTAAATAGGCTTGTTGTGATAAAGGTAGTGGTTGTCTTTCCCATGGTCCCTGTAATTCCGATAATGTCAACAGGAATCAAATCATTAACCATTTCGGAAAATTCTTCATTAGTCAATATCTTCAAGTCAGACTCTGCGATTTTTTGAGCTATTGGGGCAGATTCGGGCAATGTAGGCGGCATATACACAGCGTCAAAACCTTCGACAGAAGGGTCCTTATTTGCCATGTCTAATTTTACGCCTTCTTTTTCCAATTGATTTAAACTTCTTTGAAACTCGATTTTAAACTCAGAAATATCCTTTAAATCAGTAATAACAACATCATGGCCCAAATGATTTAGTAGCCTTGCAACAGGCCTACTAGCATTTCCAGCACCAACAACTAAATAATTCATAAAAA
>JAUNXN010000138.1 GCA_030539795.1 Methanobrevibacter sp. | reverse complement strand
GAATCTTGGAGGGGAAGTTTTTCCAATCAATACATCACCGGATTTCACTTCTGATTCAGGGTTGACAACACCGTCATCATCCAAGTTTCTGTAAGCTTCTTCAGACCTGTAGCCCTTAATGTTTTTATCAGGCACTTCAAATCTGTCCACTTGACCACCGGCGTATCTTTTTTCTGATGTGTCATAAGCTCTGAAGAATGAAGATCTTGCTAAACCTCTTTCCAATGCAGCTTTGTTGATAACCATTGCGTCTTCCATGTTATATCCTTCGTAGGACATCAAAGCTACAACAAAGTTTTGTCCGGATGGTCTTAAATCGTAATTAGTTGAATCGATAATACGTGTTTTTACAATTGGAGTTTGAGGATGGTGTAACAAGTGAGCCCTAGTGTCGGTACGTAATGCATAGTTAGAGACATATAATCCTAAAGCCTGTTTTGTCATACCTGCTTCCATTGTATTCCTTGGAGAAGAGTTGTGGTCAGAGAATGGAATAATTCCGGCACAAATACCGAGCATGGTAGCCGGGTCGATTTCCAAGTGAGTGTGGTCTTCTGTTAAGTCAGCTAAAGTCATTGCAATGTAGGAGTTTTCCTCTTCTTCAGCATCCAAATATTCTATAAGACCATTATTGATTAAGTCATCCCATTTTAATTTGCCGTTTGCAACTTTATTTAAATGTTCTTCTCTTAAAAGTGGAACACCTTCTTTAACAATGATTAAAGGTCTTCTTGCCCTGCCGGGGTCATTGAATATGTAAATCTCATTATTATCTTCATAATATGTAATGTTCATTTCATGAGAGATTTCATTGTTTCTTCTTTTTTCTCTCATCTCTTGAGTGAAGTTAACCGGATCGGCACAGTAACCTAAAAGTTCACCGTTGATGTAGATTTTGGTCTGTTTACCATTGTCCTCTTCGATAGGAGGCATGACCTCTTCAACTACAGGTTCAATTTCAGTTTCCTCATCAGCAACTTCAATTTCGCCGTCACCAGCCAATTCTTCTTCAACTACAGGTTCAATAGCTTCTTCATCAACTACCGGTTCGATAGCATCATCATCGGCAGGTTCTTCAATCTCTTCTTCAGCTGCAGGTTCAACTGCATCTTCCGCCATAGCTTCTTCAATTTCCATTTCGATTTCATCAATTTTTTGAGAAACTTTATCTTCAATGAAAGTTTTCAATTCAGGCAAATCTTTTTTAAGCGCTTTCCATTTAGCTCTGCGTTTATCCTTTTTAAATGGAACATGTAAATCGTCCTGTTCTCTCAATTCAGGGTCATCAAAATAAGTTTTGATATGTTCCACATGCTCATCGATTTTTTCTAAAGTTTTTTCATCAGCAGATTCTCTTGCTTGATCAATAATCTCTTTAACATCTTTAAAAGGAGCTAATCTTTCAAAACCGAAATAATAAAATGCCTTTTTCTCATCAGTAGTAGGTTTTTTATAATTATCAGACAACATTTCACCTCCCTAAATCAACTCTACATCCATTTGTTCTATTACATCAATAATTTCTTTATCATCAGAACCTTCTGAAATGTTACACATTAAAGCCAAGTTTTTAACCAAACCACAGTTAGGTCCTTCCGGAGTTTCGTTTGGACATATTTTACCGAATTGTGTTGGGTGCAAATCTCTTGCTTCAAAGTGAGGTTGACTTCTGGTTAATGGAGATACAACACGTCTTAAATGAGAAAGGGTTCCCATATAACTGGTCCTGTCTAATAATTGGCTTACACCAGCTCTTCCACCAACCCAGTTACCTGTAGCAATAGCATGTTTGATGTTTTCAGTTAAGACATCACTACGAACTGCCTGTTTGATGGAAAGTTCCTTACCACGGGAAAGACTCCTTTCAAGTTGGTAGCTCATATCTCTAGTTAAATTAGTGAAAGCTACTCTGAATAAGTCTTCCATTAAATCTCCAGATACTCTGAGTCTTTTGTTGGTATAGTGGTCCTTATCGTGAGGTTCTCTTTTCTCTTCGATAACTTCCAATAACATTTCAGTCATTTCAGCTAAGTAAATTGCTTTGTCATAACATTTTTCTTCTTCAGTACCCATATGAGGTAATAAATAACGATTTACGACATCCTTAGCACGTTTGTAACGGTAATCTTTAGGCATGTTTTTAGCTACTCTGTTACCGATGTATTTGATAGCTGCATCTTGCAATTCTTTTCTTACTTCTTCTTGAGTTCCATTTCTGATAACTGACTGGTCAATGAATTTGCTTAGTTCCTCTTCAGAAACTTGAATATCATCCGCAATCATCATTTGGAAATTGTTATCTTTAGAAATGGCTGTAACAATATCCTGATCGGTAGCTAAACCAAGAGCCCTTAATAATACAACTAATGGTATTTCCCCAGGAAGGTATGGGAAAGATATTCTTAAAAATGCTTTATTTTTACGTGGTTTTTTGTATTCCAAAGTAATTCTAGCTCTAAAACCACTTTTAATAGAAGTTACAACAGCTTTCGCATGTCTTTCTTCAACCGGGCCAATACGTTCAAGAATGATTTTGTTTGGAGCGATTTCTTCCATTGTTACAACAGCCCTTTCAGAACCGTTGACAATAAAGTATCCTCCCAAATCCTGTGGGTCTTCGTGCTTTTCAATCAATTCTTCATCACTGAGACCGTTGAGATGGCAAATATCTGATTTAAGCATAACCGGCAATTCACCAATGTATACTTCTTCTAAAGGATTATCTTCTCCTTCTTCATTCAATGCCATTTCAAGATACATATCGGCAGAATAGTTTAAATTTCTAAGTCTTGCTTCAGTAGGGTCAATTTCACTTCTAGAACCATCTGCTTCTTTATTAGATGGTTTTTCAATGCGAACTTTCCCTGTTTTTAAAGTGTATTTACCATCATCTAAACTGATAGGATCTGTAATATCAATAATATTTTGAATCCTATTGTTTACAAAATCATTGTAGGATTTGATATGATGGTCCACTAAATCATATTTATCGAAAAATGCATCAACTAATTTCCAATTATTCTCTGTCATGGACATCCTCCAACATTACGTAACACTAATAAAAATAATTAACTAAATAAAAATAATATAATAATAGGAAAAAACCTAATAACTAATTCATTTAATCATTATTCTTAATTTACTCCTAACTATCTCCTTTAAGATAATTCCTCTCAAACTAAGTTCAAATTTATTATAATGAATTTCTAAAAAAACAAAAAAATACAGAAATTATACTATATTAAATTTAATACTCTAATATTATATTTAGACTTCAACAATCCTATATGTGACAAATTCGCCAGCAGTTTGGCTTTCACGAGTAATTCTTAAAATATCACCCGGTTTTGCGCCAATAGATTCTGCAACCGGATCATTGACTTTAATTTTAGGAAGGTCTTTGAATTTATAATCCACATCACTAAATTCTTTTGAAATTTCTTCTTCAGTCATGATTTCATGCTTTGGTACAAGCTTATGTTTTTGAATATCAAACTCACTCAAATTATTTCCTCCAAAAGAAAAGTTAAAATATAAAATTAGAAACAGGCCTGACGGGAATTGAACCCGCGGC
>JAUNXN010000137.1 GCA_030539795.1 Methanobrevibacter sp. | reverse complement strand
GAAGCAGGTTATGACCCAATGTACGGTTGGGGTGACCGTGGAGAACCTTTAATCCAATCTACATTGATGAAAATGAACAGAAACATGACTTATCAAAATGACTTGGCTACAAGTTGGAAAGCAAATGATGACTTTACAGAATACACCGTAAACATCAGAGACGGCGTCAAATTCACTGACGGCACACCATTAGATGCTGACGATGTAGCATTCTCATACAACCAAGCTAAAACTACTGGTGAAGCTGTTGATTTAAGCACAATGGACAATGCAACAGCTGTTGATAAAAATACCGTTAAATTCACATTAAACAAACCTGATTCAACATTTTCAGATAAATTGTTATATGTAGGTATTGTGCCATCCGACTCTTACAACAACGAGACTTATGGAACTAACCCTGTAGGATCAGGACCATTCAAATTTGTACAATGGGACAAAGGTCAACAAGTAATCTTAGAGAAAAACCCAGATTACTACGGAAAACAACCTGAATTTGACAAATTGACCATTCTCTTCCAACAAAACGAAGCTTCATTCAATTCCGCTAAAAACCATGAATTGGACATAGCAGCAGTGCCATTAGCATATGCTAATGAAACAATCGACGGATACCACGCATTCTTATCTGAATCCTTGGACGTAAGAGGCATTTCATTACCTGTACAAAACAATACTGGTGAAACCAATGAAGACGGTGTTGCATTAGGTAACAACATCACTGCAGACAAATCAATCAGAGAAGCATTGAATTACGGAATCAGTAGGGAAAACATCAGTAAAGGAGCATTAAACGGTGTCGGAGTACCTAACTACGACGGTATTTCTCACTTATTACCATGGTACAACAAAGAAGCTGCAATTAAAGATGGTGACATAGACAAAGCTAAAGACATCTTGAAAAAAGGCGGATGGGAAGACACCGACGGTGATGGAATTGTAGAAAAAGACGGCGTAAAAGCTTCAATCAATTTATACTACCCATCTGATGCAACCGAAAGACAAGCTATTGCTGTAGCTGTTGCCGAACAAGCAAAAGAAATCGGAATCGAAGTAAATGCTACCGGTTCCAATTGGGACGAAATGGACGCTATCAAATTTACTGACCCAATCGTATGGGGATTCGGTTCAACTGACCCAATCACCATGTGGGGAGAATACTACAGTGACCAAGCAGGTATCGGATACAACAACCCTGCACTTGTAAACAACAGTGCTGTAGATGCACACATCGACAAAGCAATGTCCCAACCTCGTGAATCATCTTATGCTGAATGGTCTGATGTTTCCTGGGATGGAAGCACCGGTATCTCACCTAAAGGTGACGCAGCATGGTTATGGGTTAGTGAAATCAGATACACCTACTTCGTAGATGACAGCTTAGACATTTCCGAAGACACCTTCAAATTACAACCTCACGGAGGAGACGCATTCGGAAACATTTACGATTGGACCCGTGTATCCTCACTTAACGAAACAAGTTAAAAAAAAAATTAAGAGTTGGATGAATTAATTCAACTCTCTCTTTTTCCCTTTTATTAACATTGGAGCATATTTATGTTAAAAAATGAAAAACTCTTAAAATTTTTAGGTAAAAAAATCGTCAGATTTATAATTTTGCTTATATTCGTAATATTATTAAGTTTTATACTAATTGACATGTCTCCGATAAATCCTGTGAAAACATACATCGCTAACCTTGGGGTAGTTTCACCTGAAAAAATAGCTATTCTGGAATCATATTGGGGTGTAAATGAACCAATTACAAGCAAAATGTTCAATTGGCTTTTAAATATCATACACCTTGATTTTGGAACTTCCTTGATTTACAGAGCACCTGTGCTTGATGTAATCAAGGAAAAATTCGTTGCATCATTGGTATTGATGTTAAGTTCATGGATATTTTCAGGAGTAATAGGATTTTTATTAGGAGTGGTAGCCGGATTTAAAAAAGACACTATAATCGATAAAGCAATCAAAGTATACTGTTACATATTGCAATCTGCACCTACATTTTGGATTGCATTGCTATTCTTAATGGTATTCAGCGTATATCTCGGATGGTTCCCAACAGGATTGGGAGTTCCGGTTGGAACATTAAGTGAAAATGTGTCCTTCTGGGACTGGCTGCACAGATTGATTCTTCCTATGATTACATTGAGCGTTGTTGGAATTGCATCAATCACATTGTTTACACGTGATAAGTTAATTGATGTGATGAATAGTGATTATTTCCTATTTGCTAAAGCAAGAGGAGAAAGCGGCTGGAATTTGATTGTAAGACATGGTATAAGAAATGTTTTACTTCCTGCAATCACATTGCAATTTTTAGGATTTTCCGAATTATTCGGCGGAGCCGTTCTTGTAGAGCAAATATTCACTTACCCTGGTATCGGGCAGGCTGCAGTATCCGCCGGGCTTAGAAGTGATGTTCCATTGCTTTTAGGAATCGTAATATTCAGTGCAATATTCGTTTATTGCGGCAATTTAATAGCAGATGTCTTATACAACTTTGTAGATCCAAGAATCAGAGAAGGTGAGGAAGATGGCGGATAAATCAAAAGATGTCTCAAGTATTTACAGTCCTATTGCAAATATGAATTTGAGAACAAAAACATTGCTTACAATTGGTCTGACTGTCTTCATTTTAGTAGCCGTTGTAATTACAAGCTTATTCATTAATTCTGCAGACATTACAACAAACTTTAATGCCATGAATCAACCGCCTTCATTCGAACATCTATTCGGTACAGACTGGATGGGAAGGGATATGTTTACCCGTACTCTAAAAGGGCTTGGATTAAGTGTTCAGATTGGTGCCGGAGCTTCAATATTGAGCAGCATTATTGCTATAATTTTAGCATTTGTCGGAAGCATCAACAGCAAATTAGACAGCTTCATTGCATGGCTGGTCGATTTATTCTTATCTGTTCCACATATTCTATTGATTATATTAATATCCATCGGATTAGGTGGAGGAGCATTTGGTGTTACCATGGGCGTTGCGCTTACTCACTGGACATCACTTACAAGAATCTTAAGGGCAGAAATAAAGCAAATCAATACATCAGAATTTGTTAAATTATCCCAGAGATTCGGAAAATCAAAAATATGGATTGCCAAAAAGCACATTTTGCCATTAGTTATAACTCAGATTATTGTTGGAACAATTTTGATTTTCCCTCATGCAATCATGCACGAAGCCAGTGTAACATTCTTGGGATTCGGTTTATCACCGCATGAGCCTGCAATTGGAGTAATCTTATCAGAATCAATGAAATACCTTGCAACAGGTAACTGGTGGTTAGCATTGTTCCCAGGTTTAGCGTTATTAATAATTGTTCTATTATTCGACATTGCCGGTGAAAACATTAAGAAAATGCTTGACCCAACAAGTGCAAATGAGTAGGTGATGAAAATGGATAAACTATTAGATGTAGAAAATGTTTCAATTTCATTTATTCAATATACACAAGGTTTAAATCAAAGGGATTTAAAAGTCATCACCGATTTGACACTTGACATATCCGAAGGTGAAATATTAGCAGTATTAGGTTCAAGCGGATCAGGAAAAAGCCTGCTTGCACACGCAATATTCGGAATCCTACC
>JAUNXN010000035.1:10512-13827 GCA_030539795.1 Methanobrevibacter sp. | reverse complement strand
TGTGTGCAATGTTTAAAGTACCTTTCATGTTGTAGATTGCAGCTCCACCATTATCATCATTTGCTGTACGGAAAGTAATGTCATTTTTGTCAAATACGCTGTTATCAACGTTTACAGTACCTTCAGAGTAGACAGCACCACCACGGTATACAGCAGTATTATCAATAAATTCTACATTATTAGTGTTTAAAGTAGCATCTTCATTAACGTAAACAGCACCACCTTTTTCTGCATTACCATTTTTTAAGACTATGCTGTTTAAGGTTAAAGCAGCGCCATTATCTACATTAAAGATTCTACCATCATTATCGGCATTAAGTTCAGTATCAATACGTTTATAATAAGAACTGTAATATCCAGTGATTGTTAAATCCTTATCAATAGTAATACCATCGGCGTATGTTGCTTTTTCATCATCAGCTTTGGTGATTTTGGATGAGCCAATATATACTTCTCCGCCATTTACCAATCCAATAAGATTATCCAATTGAGTGAATGTAGTAAGGCCAGATTGGGAAACCCTACCATTGTTTTCAATTGCATAATCACCTACATTAGTAAAAGTAGCAGGATTAGCTAAACCTAAAGAAACTGTACCATCATTAACAATAGCACTGGTACCATCACCGACAACTTCAGCATTAGATAAACCTAAAGATCCAGTACTTGCTACATTGAATACTTTACCATTATCTGAAGTGATAGTATGGCCATCCCCATTAATGGAAACTGATCTATCTACAGAAATACCATTTGCAAATGTTTCATATTCAGAATCCAATTTTGTTACATCACCAGTTAAATAAACAGTACCGGAAGAACCACTGTCAATCATAGCCTGTAAATCTGTGAAACCGGTCGCTGCAAAATTGATTCTGCCCCCATTAGTTGCACTAGTTTTAGGAATTTGACCTTCACCAATATTTACAGTACAACCTGAAGCACTAATATCATTTCCAGCATTATTATAGGTATTATCTTCAACACTGAGAGTTCCTTTATTATTAACACTTATAATAGTATTATCAAATGATGAACCGGAAATTTCAGCATTTTTCAAGTCCAATCCTCTTCCACGACCAATATTGTCAGTGAAATTGGAATCTTCAATAGTTATAGTATTATCATTGTATATTGCTCCACCAAATCCACCTTTATTATTGGTTTTACCGTTGTATTTTTCAGAATTGGCTGAATTTGCATTGTTATTGGTGAAAGAACAATTAACTACTGCTGTTTTTGTACAGGAAATGGCTCCACCGATTGCAGCGGTGTTGTCTTCAAAAGTACAATTTGAGATGATGCAGTCATCACGTGATTCGGCAGCACATATAGCACCACCAGTTGCATAATTTGAAGTTGAACTACCAGTTCCTTTAGCATCATTTCCTTTAAAAGTACAGTTGTCAATTGTATATTTTGCATCATCAGCAACATCTATTGCACCACCATTGAATGCAAAGTTGTCTTCGAATCTAGTTCTTTCAACAGTTAATGTAGCATCTGTACCTTGAGCCAAAATAGCACCACCGTAAGACCCACTGTTTCTTGCAAAATAGGAGTCAGATACTGACAAAGTACCGTGTTTTGTAGTTACAGCAGCGCTGGATAAATCACCAGTGTAAGCTCCGGTTCCTCCACGATGTACAATATTTTTCAAGTTATTTGTAATCTCGGACCCGGTTATGATTACGGTTCCTCCATTGCCATAAATGGCTGCTCCGCCGTAACCGTTTACACTGCGGTCAGTTAAATCGTTACCGTCTAAAGTAGAACCACTTACAAGTAAAGTGCCAGCATTGTTGTATATTGCCCCACCGCTTTTGGTAGCGGTATTGTCTATGAGTTTTGAATTGACAATGTTGACACTTCCGCCGTCATTGTAAATAGCTCCACCATATTCTGAGTTACCATTAATCAAGGTCACACCCATGAGTGTTAATGAGTGACCTGATTGAACGTTGAAAATTCCACCGAGATTTTTTGCATCAATTTTAGGATTATTGCTACCTATAACGGTTAAATCCTTACTGATTGATATGTCGCTTTCTCCAGCGGCCCTTTCATAGTCCGAATTTAAGAATACCGGACCTGTAGCCGTATTTATTTCATTTTGGAGTACAGTGAAATTCTTGCTTGTACCTGCAGCTAACACCTCAACATCAACAGATGCTTGAGAAACATCATCCACCTCGGAATCAATTTCTAAAGCATCAAAGTCCTCTTGAGGTATTGCTAAATCATCAGATACGTTTTCATCTGCTGCAAACGCAACAGACATTGACATAATCATTATCGCAATAAGCAACAATGAAATCTTTAACTTTTTCATTTGAGACCTCATTTTTTATTCGATTTAATTTAATTTTAAAACCATTAAATTAATCATTATAATGTATGTTATGCACAATATATATACTATTCTAAATTGATTTCAGATAAAAGGTAAAATTGATATTACAGTATTAATTTTTTTCAAAAAACAAAAAACAATAGTATAATATTTACTCAAATAAATAAACATTGTTTAAATTCATTAAATTTAAATTTAGACGATTTAATAACATATTAAGCATATGATTACATTTTAATATAAATGTAAAGTATTTTAGACAATTATGATTTTAAAATCATGGGAAATCCGAATGCTTTCAGACCCCGATTCCCATACAAAAATTGTTATATAAAAAGATTCAAATTAATATTCATGAGAATAATATTAGCGGGAACCGGAAGTGCAGTTGGAAAGACAACAATAGCTACAGGAATAATGAAAGCCTTAAGTGAAAAATTTAATGTCCAGCCATTTAAGGTTGGACCTGACTATATTGACCCTTCCTACCATACGCTAGCTACCGGAAACGTGTCAAGAAACCTGGATTCTTTTTTTATGAAGGATGGGCAAGTCAGAGACTCCTATCTAAAAGCTATGACAGGCAAAGACATTGCCGTTATTGAAGGCGTTAGGGGACTTTATGAGGGAATTGACTCCATAAACGATATAGGAAGTACAGCTTCGATTGCAAAATCCCTAAAAGCGCCAGTTATTCTGATCATCAATTCCAGAAGTTTGGTTAAAAGTGCAGCAGCACTTGTTTTGGGCTTTAAGGCATTGGATCCTGAAATTAACATTGCAGGAGTGATTCTAAACAAGGTTAAAAACAAGGCCCACTATGAAAAAACCAAAAGGTCAATCGAAGAGATAACAAAAACTGAAGTCATAGGAGGAATTGTCCGTAACAACAATATCTCAATAGAGCAAAGACATTTGGGGCTTGTTCCTGCCCGTGAAAGAGAAAATTCACTTAAATTCAT
>JAUNXN010000035.1:0-10412 GCA_030539795.1 Methanobrevibacter sp. | reverse complement strand
CATGAATTCCACTATTCAAAAGTAATTGTAGATGAAAGCAACATCAAACATGACTTGGCATTCAATATTTTAAGAGGAAAGGGTTCCTACAATAATCAGGACGGATTCATGGAGAGAAATACACTTGCAAGTTATGTCCACACCCATGTAGCGGCAATGCCTAACTTTGGAGGAAACCTTGCAATTTCAAGTTATGAGCTTGGAGGATAATTTGAACCTTAAAAGAATTGATTTTTTTAATCCATTAATCATAGTAGCGGCAATATTGGCCTTTTTGGCAATGGGCTATATCGGATCATTCAACTACCGGTTCGAAGACCCTTTGAATCTGGAAGTGATTTTTACAATATTCTTTTCATGTCTGGTTTTTGCAGTCGGCGCAATGGCCGTGAAATACAAGATTGAAATAGCTGAAAGAAAAGAAATCGATTTTCTATCTGAAAAGATTCTTGTGGCTCTTGTAGTGATAGCATTGCTACTGCAGGGCCTGAATCTGGTTTTGATTGGAGGCATTCCACTCTTCAACAGCGTCTTGAAGTCAAATGCAACCACAAACATCTGGAGAATAGCCTATCCCCTATTTTTGATAATGATAAACATTCTGCTTGCAAAGTATTATGACAGGAAATATCTGATGCTGGTTGTTCTTGGAGCACTGGTTTTCGGCCTTAACGGATACAGGACATCAGTTTTGGGAATTTTGGCAAGCACATTCATCACCCTATACTACCTCAACAAAATTTCCAGAAAGTTGGGAATAATATTCATTGCAATAATGGCCGCCGCAATAATGGCAATAGGATATATTGCATCCCAATCCATTGCAGCCCAGCATTGGACATTGAATCCTCTGGAATTGGTGTTTTACAGGGCAGCATTTACCCTTGAAGTCTTTGAAAAAATCATCCCACTGGCAGGAACTGCAAACGGCCATATCCTAAGCATGATCTTTTCATCAGGAAGCCCGAGGACATTCATTGGAGAATATGTCCTGCACTATACCGTCTGCCTGACTTCCACACTATTCGGACCGGTGATGCTTGATTTCGGATATCTCGGATTGACTATCCAAATGCTGTTTATGGGAATATTTTTAGGATTAATAAATAAATTAAAAAAAGGAATTGGAGTGGGGATTTACTCCGTCATATTGACACACACGTTAATCTGGATAGAAACCGGACCAACCGACATCATGATTTGGTTTTTATATTTGCTTGGATTAATTTTAATAATTATTAATTTCAGTCATATCAAACTAAACAAAAATTAATATAATCAGGATAATTAATGAAATGAAGAATACGAATGTTCCTTTAACTATAAAGTCGCTGTTTCTATCTGTGTATAATGACAATCCGTAAGCAAGAATCAATGCAACGAGCATTTGAATCAATCCTGTAATGCCTGCGTCCATTTTCAGGATATTTCCTGCTATGAAAGAAAGTATGTATGCGACGGCCACAACCAGCACAATCAGAATGATTGGGTTTTGAACAAGCCTGTAGAATAGGGAATCCCTGCCGAAAGATCTTCCGCCACGAGTATTGTAGTTGTACAGTGTAGTTTGAGACCTTGATAAACTGCCGCTATTTCTGTTTGAAGATCTGAAATTCAATAGAGATGATATTGGGCTTTTAGGCTCATCCACTTGTCTATACAATGTGTTTTGATAGACTGTAGGATTCTGTTCCCTTCTGCGCATTAGATATTCCATATCGGAATCGTCATAAGTGTATTCAGGATATTCCTCTTCAATGTAAGCGGATGCTCCCCCATCATAAGGGGTGTTGTCCAATGTGGTTTGGGAAGTTCTGTCCTGATATCTCTTAGCAAGTTCAAGCAAATTGTCCCTATCCACTAATTTGATATTTTTTCTAAGAGCATAGTTTTTCGCCTGCTCTGAGAAATAAGAGGATGAAACAATAGTGGTTTTAGAAGCTTTTAAGCTTTCCTGAACCTCTTCCATTTCTTTTAATACGTCGACCCCAATTCTAAAATCCTTATCATAATTTTTACATGCTACAACCACACCAAAATCCCCGATTGTTGTTGGAAGGATAGCATATATATCAATGACCTTTTGTGAAGTTTTAAAATTCTTGTAAACTTTAAAACCGGAGTCCTCCATTACTTTAGCTATAAAATTAATCAATTGTGGTTTTTCCAAGTTTCCACCCGCATGTGTTTTTTCATTAAAATTATACTATTATATGTTATAATTGAAATTGTTATTAAAGTTTATCATGAATGAAAAAAACATAAAATTATTTTAACATGATTGATACTTAATATTATTATGAAAGCGCTGATAAGTAATGATGATGGAATAACTGCTTCAGGAATCCTGGCTGCAAAAAAAGCGGTTGAAGATTTATGTGATTGCTATGTAATAGCTCCTGAAACTCAACAAAGTGGAATAGGTCATGCATTAACATTATATGACCCATTGAGAGTGAATGAGTACACATTAAGGGACGGCAGTATTGGCTATGGCGTGAGCGGAACACCGACAGATGCCGTTACCCTTGCGCTATTTGAAATAATGGATGAAAAGCCGGACATAATGATTTCAGGCATAAACACAGGTTTCAATATTGGAAAAGCAGAATTGACAACATCAGGAACTTTAGGAGCTGCAATTGAAGCCGCAAGCTTTGGGATACCTACAATAGCCATTTCCCTAGAGGTGACAAGGGATGACATCAAATTCGAGAACGGAGAAATACAGATTGACTTTGATTTTGCAGGAAAAATGCTTCATAAACTGGCAAAAATAGTATTGAAAAAAGGATTGCCTGAAGGAACAGACCTATTGAACGTCAATATTCCGGCAAAACCGTCAGATGAAGATTTTGAAGTTGTCACATTGGGAGACAGGATGTACAGTCCCGTAGTTCATGAGCGCAGGGACCCTCGCGGAAAGCCATATTACTGGATTGATGGCGAACTATATGAATTAAATAAGCCTGGAAGCGATGGTTATGAATTGCGCGAAAAACAAAAAACTACGATAACACCAATAAAAATAGATCAGACAAGCGATATGAGCTTGCTAAAAAAATGGTTAGAGTAGAATACTTATAAGTTTAAATCCTTAAGTATTTTTTCTCTTTCTTCTCTAAGTTCTTTTAAAATCTTTTCATCAGTGCATCCGTCTTTTTCTAACTGAGCTATTGTACGAGTAATAGCTGATAAATTACTTTCTAATTGATTGATTGCCATACTAATATTTAGAACGTTAAACTATATAAAGTTGAAACTTCAAAATATGAGTAGAATATTAAGGATTTGAAAAATATGAGTCAAGATAAAGAAAACGTGAACAAACTATTTAGACAATTTAAAAATAAATACGTAACCGTCGATTTAAGGGGCGACTACCAAAGTGAAGGAAAAGTGGTTGCTATTGATAACTATTTAAATCTTGTTTTAGAAAATGAAAACGGTTTAGAGACCGTTAAAGGCGGAAATATTATATTTATCAGTTTAAAAGAAGATTAGATATTTACTTCAATACCTAATATTTCTTTTTCACCATTATAAACATCCATCGCTATTTGAGCTGCACCGATAGCTCCGGAATCCTTAGAAATAATTTTTAAAGGATATTTGTTTTTGAAATATTTGTTTATTTCGTCAGCAAAGTTGAACGGTTCGGTTGCGCTGCCGATGGAACCTGTAAGGACAAGTCCTTCAATCTCATTTTTGCAAACAACATCCAAGCCGGCAATTTCCATAGCAACAGTCATGATCAATGTATCAATAGCCAATTTTGCCTTTTCATCGCCATTTCTATAGTTTTCAAGAAGCTGATCCTTCATATTAGCTACCTTACCGTCAATTCCAGCTATTTTTATTGCACCGGCATGTGAAAAGCATTCGTTTGCTGATGCCCTGTTCTCATCAATATTTCTAATCATTTCCAGATCCAGAGGTCCGTGAATAACACCCATAGCACCTAAACAAGCATCAATGGCACCTTTGATTTTGCCATCCTCTATTAAGATATCTACACTGTTAGAAGAAATATCTGCTACAATAAAATTGGACCATCCTGTTTCTTTAACTGCATTATAGGAAATGCTGACTTTTTCCGGACTGGCCTGATGGGAATAGGCTGCTCTGAACAGTTCATCCAATGAATCGGAATTCTTATGAAGCCCAGGAATCATTATTGAATCAATATTTAATTCTTCCAGTTCAGAGAATACTGATGTTCCTCCGCCAGTAACCTTGCCGGCACCGTTTATTGATAAGATACCCCTGTCCTTAACTTTTGAAGTGGGAAGAATTTTACTAATTCCATCGCCCATTGCATAAGTTATGGCCATCAGTTTTATGGAATCCAAATCAACACGTTTTAATATTTCCTCTTTTGCAGAAATAAGTCCTTTTTTACTTTCCTCTCTTCCTATCTTAAAAACATCAATAACTTCGCCTTCATCAGACATTATGCAAAAAGAGATTCCAGTAGTACCGTGGTCCATTCCAATGAATACCATTATTATCACGAAAAATAAAAATAAAAAAAGAAAAAAGACGTTTAATCGTCTTTTTGTAATCCACAAGCTTTTCTTAATCTTTCACCAACAATTTCGATTTCTTTTTGACCTTCAGCAGCTCTCATTTCTTTTAAGTTAGCTCCGTTGGTAGCGTTTTCATCAGCCCATTGTTTTTTGAAAGTTCCATCTTGGATTTCTTTTAAAACTGCTTTCATACCGTCTTTAGCTTCTTGGGTAATAATTCTTTTACCTCTGGTTAAACCGCCGTATTCAGCAGTGTTACTTACATCCTTCCACATTCCGGCAAAACCTTTTTCATAGATTAAATCTACAATGAGTTTTACTTCGTGGCAGGTTTCAAAGTAAGCGATTTCAGGTTGGTAACCAGCTTCAACTAAAGTAGTGAATCCTGCATTGATCAATTCAGTGATACCACCACATAAAACGGTTTGTTCACCAAATAAGTCAGTTTCAGTTTCTTCTTGGAAAGTGGTTTCCAAAACACCTGCTTTGGTTAATCCGCAAGCTTTTGCCATACCTAATGCAAGTTGCATTGCATCGCCGGTTGCATCCTGTTGGACTGCTACTAAACCTGGAATACCGAATCCTTCTTCATAGGTTCTTCTTACACTGGATCCAGGTCCTTTTGGTGCAAACATTACTATGTTTACAGTTTCATCAGGTTTGATTAATCCAAAGTGTATGTTGTAACCGTGAGAGAATGAAATAGTGTTTCCAGCCTCAACGTATGGTGCAATCTGTTCATTGTAAACTTTTTCTTGGATTTCATCAGGAAGTAAAATGTGAATAATGTCAGCTTCTTTTGCTGCATCTTCAATGGTTTTTACAGTCATTCCATCTTCTTTAACTAAGTTCCATGAACTTCCGTTTTCTCTTACACCAACAATAACATTGGCCCCACTATCAGCCATGTTTCTAGATTGTGCTCTTCCTTGAGAACCATAACCGATTACTGCAATGGTTTTTCCTTCAAGAGCACCAGTATCTACATCTGCATCGTAATACATTTTCATTTAAAATCATCTCTTTGATTTTTCAATTAATTTATAAAATTAAATTTGATATATAAAATATCATTATATAATTATTACTTTCACTATTAATAAAAGTAACTTAATTTTAAAAAAGTATATATTGCTTTAAATTCGTAAAATTGACTTGAAAACAAAGTAAAATTATATATATCCAATTTTACATACTATAATTGAAGATTAAATGAAAATTGAGGGAAATTAAATGAAGTTAAAATTTCAAAAGACTGAAAGAATATATTATCCTAACACGGATTACAAATTTAATAGTGACGAACTAACTGAATTTTTAACCGATAATTTTACAATACCTGATGATAATCTAAATGAGATTTCATGTTTTATTGACAAAGACAAGGAACTCAAAAGAATCCTATTTGAATTACCCGAGTTAATTAAAAAAGAGTTTCCTAACGATGAAATACAAATAAGATTCTACGAAGAATTTAAACAGGCTGAATTAATATTAGAGATAGGCATATTTACTTCATTTGATGAAAAATCATCTTTTGAAAAAGAAAAAAAATTAGAAAACCAATTATATGACAAATACAATTGGGATTCAGCAGACAAAATACTAATTATTATGGAGTATCAAAATGAGTGAACAAGAACCCTTTGATTGGAATGATTTCTATATTTTAGGAAATTCTTACTTAACTATTAGAAAATTCAAAATCTAGATCAAGATATATTTTAGATTTGTTAAATGAATTAAATTAATTTTAAAAAAAATAGAAAATAGATGATTAGTAACCATCTACTAAAACTTTCAATTCACCGGTTACAATGTCAATGATAAGGCCGTGTACAGGCACATCAGGGATTAACGGGTGATTTTTGATTTTTTCAACGACGTTTTTGACGTTTTCCTCTTCATCTTCAAATCCGCCAATCCATTCAGCCAAATCATATTTGGCAATGTCTTCTTCAGCAATGCCGCGAGCGAGCATTTTTTCTTTTAAGGCTTCAGCATCAGCCCCAGCCATTCCACATTCAGTGTGGCCTACAACCAATACTTCTTCACAGCCTAAATTGTAAAGAGCTGCACCAATTGATCTGATTGCATCTTCTCCAACAATGGAGTTTCCTGCATTTCTTACAATTTTAGCGTCACCTCTTTTGAGACCTAAAGCCGGTTCAAAGAAATCGATTAATCTGCAGTCCATACATGTTAAAATAGCTAATTTTTTAGCTGCATGGTGAGACATTTCTTCGCCTTCAAAGTTTTCAACAAATTTCTTATTATCTTCCAAAACGTTTTCCAATATAGTCATTTTAAACTCCCCTTGCCATTGCTGTAAGGCCAGTACGGGCTATTCTTTTAATTCCGTAATTTTCTACTAAAGATATGAATGCATTAATCTTTTTCTTATCTCCAGTAAGCTCAATTACCAGTGTCTCTTCTGTAACATCCAGAATCTTTGCTCTGAAGATATTAGTATATTGCATTATTTCAGCTCTTGCTTTTTCATTAGGAACATTAACCTTAATAAGGCACAATTCCCTTTTTACAGCAGTTTTTGTGATATCTTTAATCTTGATAACATCAACTAACTTATTTAGTTGCTTTGTAACTTGCTCTAAACCTGTCTTATCTGCATGCACTGAGATAACCATACGGGACAGGCCATCAATTTCTGAGTTTCCAACGGTAATGCTGTCAATATTGAATCCTCTTCTATTGAACAATCCCGCTACCTTTTGCAAAACCCCCGGTTTATCTTCAACTAATGTGGAAATAACATGGTATTCTAAATCCATTTAAATCACATCCTTTTCAAGTTTATACTCGCCAATCATCTCATTGATACCTGCTCCAGGAGGAAGCATAGGCAGTGCCTCTTCAGAATCAATCACGACATTCAATAGGACTGGTTCATTATCTTTAATTGCTTTTGCTAAAGCCTCTTTGGTTTCGCCAGGTTTTGTAACTCTAACCGCATTAACTCCAAAACTTTCCGCCAATTTAACAAAGTCCGGACTGTTTCCAATTAAAGTCTGAGAGTGCCTATTGTCATATAATAAGCTTTGCCATTGGTATACCATTCCTAAAGTCCTGTTCTCCAAAACAACCGCAATGACCGGTATGTCATACTCACGAACTGTTGCCAACTCTTGGCATACCATTAAAAATCCTCCGTCACCATTTATTGAAACAACAGGATCATCGGGACAAGCCACTTTAGCACCGATAGCTGACGGGAATCCGAATCCCATAGTTCCCAAACCGCCTGATGAAATGAATTTGCGCGGTTTTTGAGTATCATAGAAATGTGCCGCCCACATCTGATTCTGACCGACATCTGTTGTCAAGATGGATTCCGGAGTTAAAACTTCTGCAATCTCTTTTATTACGCTTTGCGGTTTTAAAGGAACATCGTCATAGGTTACTCTTGGAAGCAAATCCTGTTTTCTCTGCTTAATCATATCAGTCCATTTATTAACATCATCAGATGCATTATAGCCATCGAAAAGTTTATTTAATGATGCCAATACATTACGGGCATCTCCTACAATCGGCAAATCAACAGGCACATTCTTACCGATTTCCGCAGGGTCAATATCAATATGAATTACTTTTGTATCCGGTACAAAGCTGTCTAATCTTCCGGTTGTCCTATCTGAAAATCTTACACCAATAGCTATTAACAAGTCAGCTTCATTTACAGAATCATTTGAAACTTTCCTTCCATGCATACCGAGCATGCCCAATGCCAAATCATCAGTCTCATCAATTGCTCCCTTACCTAAAAGTGAAGTCATGACAGGAGCGTTAATAGTATCGGCAAGCTTTTTCAACTCACAGCATGCATTGGATATGATAACACCTGCTCCAGCCAATATGATAGGTCTTTTAGCCTGCTTTATCAAATCGCGAGCCTTTTTAATCTGTCTAATGTTACCTTTAGTGGTTGGATTATAACCAGGTGTTGCGATTAATGAATCATCAAATTTAGTGAGTTCCCCTTCCTGAACCTCTTTAGGAACATCGATTAATATTGGGCCAGGCCTTCCGCTGGCTGCAATTTCAAAACTGGATTTGATCATTGAAGGAATTAAATCCGGATCTTTTGGCTGATAGCTATGCTTGACAATAGGCATAGTTATTCCAATGATATCCGCTTCCTGGAAAGCGTCATTTCCAATCAAATGAGTAGGAACTTGTCCTGTAATAGCTATAATAGGAGAAGAGTCCATATATGCAGTTGCAATACCGGTTACAAGATTAGTTGCGCCCGGACCTGAAGTTGCCACACACACTCCCACTTTGCCTGAAGCTCTTGCATATCCATCTGCTGCATGAGCTGCGCATTGTTCGTGTCTAACCAATATATGATCCATATCTGCATCATATAACATGTCATAGAATGGTATGGTCTGTCCGCCAGGATAACCAAATATTGTTTTTACCCCCATATTTTTGAGGGATTCAATTATCGCTTCTCCGCCTCTCATTTTTAAAACCTTTATATTTATTATGCATTAACATATGTATACAAAAATATATATAATTATTGAAATAATATTAATGTACTTAAATTGTGTTGATAATATGGAATTAACAAAATACATCTGCCACAGAAAACCCGAGAGAAGTTTCTTCATCAAAGGCCATCAGTTTCCGGTTTGTGCAAGATGCACCGGCTTTTATACCAGTTTGATTGCGTATTTAATCGTGAATAGGTTCTATCCGCATGGCTATGACTTCAATATGCTATTGATTTCAATGGTCCTGATGATTCCTGTGGCAATTGACGGTTTGACACAATATTTCGGTCCAAGAGAAAGCACAAATAATTTAAGATTTATCACCGGCTTTATTGGCGGTGTAGGATTAATTATATTTTTAAAAATAGTTATAAGGTGGGTTCTTAATGTTCTGTAGATATTGCGGGGAAGAAAATCCTGATAATGCAGTGTTTTGTAAAAACTGTGGTAAAAGACTAAAAGAAGAAGTAAAAAAACCGGAAGTTATTGAAACACTTGAAAATAACAATTATAACCAGAAAACAACTCAAAGTACAACTACAACAAGCAGTTCATCTGGCGATAACTCTGACTGGATAGGATGCTGCCTTTGTCTGATTGCGATTTTCATCATATTTGCGATAATGGGTTCACTATGATTTTAGATAATAATATAAGACCGCTTTTTGAGCGTGCAATCTGTTTTCTGCCTCATCAAAAATGACAGACTGATCACCGTCAATTACATCAGCAGTTACTTCCTGACCTCTTATTGCAGGCAGGCAATGCATAAAAATAGCTCCATCATTAGCCAAGCCCATTAAATCGGCATTAACTTGGAATGGTGCAAAATCTATTTCTCTTTGAGCGGCTTCCTCTTCATCACCCATACTTACCCAAACGTCAGTGTATACGACATCAACATTTTCCAATGCAACGCCAATGTCATCAGTTATGGTAATTTCGGTATTGTTTTCATCCGCATATTCTTTTGCAGTCTTTAAAATGTCCTCAGCAGGTTCATATCCTTTAGGGCAAGCTACGGACATGTCCATGCCAAGAAGTGGGCTAATCAATAAAAGGGAATTGCATACGTTATTTCCATCACCGACAAAACAGATTTTTTTACCTTCCCAATCACCTAAATGTTCTTTGATGGTCAGCATGTCGGCTAAGGATTGGCAAGGATGTTCCAAATCAGTTAATCCGCTGATGACAGGTACTTCAGAGTGTTTAGCTAATTCTTCAACATCAGAATGTTTTTTAGCGCGAATCATTATCCCATCAACGAAACGGCTTAAAACCTTTGCAGTATCGTAAATCGGCTCTCCTCTGCCCATCTGCAAATCATTGGAAGACAAAAAGATTGCCCTTCCACCTAACT
>JAUNXN010000034.1 GCA_030539795.1 Methanobrevibacter sp. | reverse complement strand
TTTACTGAAGGAAGTGCGAATTTTTCAGATAAATCTCCAGGAATTGAAATTCCAACATCTGCAAGTCCACCAAGACAAACTTTAGTGTATAGTTCTCCTGCTTTGAAACTTCCATCGACATTTACACCACAGTCAATAACAGTAGCACCATTATCTAAAGTTGCAACAGCGATGTTTAATTCATCTGCTTTTTCAATCATTACATCTACGGTTTTTTTAGCTTCTACGTTTACACTTACCATAGTTTTAACCTCTAAAAATTTAACTTAAATATTTAAGTTATTAATTAAGATTATATTGTTATTGTTATTTAAAATTGTCTAAATGAATATGATTTGATTTAAAAAAAAGAATAAGATGTAGATGAAAAGTCATCTACTACTTTAATTATTTATTTTTTCCTGGAAAATGGAACAAAAGATACAATTCCTAACACTATCACTAAAGCAACGATAGGAAGACCTGTGTTTCTTAATTTGCTTTTAGGAATCTTATGTTTTTTTACAGGTTTTTTATCTGTTTTTTGAATTTGTTTTTCTTTAGCGTCAGGAGCTTTCTGGGAAGTTGTTGTTGGAGCTGAGTCAACCTCTGTTAAATCATCATCCGCTTCTTCACCATCGGCGGCTGCATCATCAGTGGCGTTAGTATCCTCAAACTCTTCTTCTGCATTTGTTTCATTATCCATCTCATCGCTGGTGTTAGTGTCATCACCGGATTCATTATCTTCCCCAACAGGTGAATCGTCAGCAGGATCTACAGCCTGAAGTGAATCATCATCACTTGGAGCGGCATCCTGAACGGCAGATTCATCTTCACTTGCACCTAAAACATCGGCATTGAGAGAATATGTAACTACAAAACCTGCACCAGCATCTCCGCTAATGCCCATTGAATAATCATTTAAATCAGAAGATCTAACCTTAAAAGTTCCATCAGCACTTTGAGATTTAAATGTAGCTTTCCAGGAATTTGATTCCTTCAATACTACTGTATCGACTACGCTGCCATCCTTAATAAGGTCTACTTTTACCTGACTTGGCCTTTCACTAACTTTTGCTGCATCATCCCAGTTAATTTTAACTGAAATCGGACTTGAATCATCCTGATTGTCTGCAGCGGAAATAACACCCGCAGAAACTATCAGGAGTGCAGCAATTAAAAATATTGTAAATATCCTTTTATTCATGATTTACAACACCTCCAATAATTATTGCTTTGACTCAAATAATATTTAAATATATATTAAAAACAGTTAAAATTGTAAAAAAAGAATTGAAGATAGATTGAAACCTATCTTTTAATAACAATTGTACTTTTAGCACTAACTTTATAATAGGAATTTCCGGAAGAAATTACGACCTTATGCTTTCCGACCTTAAGCTTTTTAGTGTTGAGCTTGGCCACTCCCTTACTGTTGGTCTTGATTGTGTAAGTCTTGTATTTTTTGCCTGTATAGACTTTAACTTTAACCTTAAGGCCTTTAACAAGCTTTTTGGTTGACTTGTGTTTTACAGTTACCTTGAAGTATTTGGATTTTTTATATTTATTTGTCACTTTAGGAGCCTTAACAGTGGTTGGAGCTTTACAAATCTTAAATGACAATTCATACTCATTCAAATAGTAATTGCTTGCTTTAAATACCGGATAATAGTAGCCAACCTTCAAACTGGTAATTCCTTTCAGATAAGCCATTCCTTTGGAGTTGGTTTTGAGGCTGTATGTCTTTACCTTTTTGTTTGCTGAGTTGTAAAGGTATATTTTGAAGCTGTAGTTTTTCATCAGCGCACCGGTGTTTGCATTTGTCAGTTTGACTGAGAAATACTTGCCTGAATTATAATAAAAGCTTGATGCTGACTTTACAGTGACATCAATAGGACAGACTACTTTTGTTAAGGTTGTATTTACAAATTTCACGTTTTTATAGTTTGCATAAATTCCGTCATTGACGAATGTTGAATCAGTGAATGTTATCTTGCCGTTATTCAAATCAATTGCGTTCATGTTATCAGTAAAGGAACAGTTTGTGAAAAATGAATTGCCGTTATCCAAGTTGAATATGGAATCATCACAAACTTTTGTATTTGAAACCCTCAAATCATATTTGTTGTTTTTCACAATTGAAAAAGCTTTTATTGTAGAATTTATGATATTTCCGCCGTCAAATTCTAAAAATCCGTCTGTCAATTTGGAATTTATTATGTCAAACTGGACATTGCTTACATACCCTTTAGGAAATTTCCCGTTGTATTCATCATATAACATATAGAAATAGTTAGGCATCACTCCAGCTGTTGAAAAATCACTATTTTCCAAGCTATAAGCACCATTGTCGACGGACATCATGGTGTTTTTAAAGACAGTATTATTGAACGCAGCCTTTTTAACCGGAATCAGCAATGAGTCAACGCATGGTTCGACATCACTGTAAGGTGGATGGATAAACCATGTATCATTAACATTCAATTCATAGTTAATGGAATTGAAATCCTTCATGTTGTAAAATGAGATGTCTGCACCGAAAAACTGGTATTCCTCCAGTTCAAGGAGCTCATTTCCATAAAAGTCACATGTGAAAATGTTCAAATAGGATGTTTCGGCATTGTCTGAAGCAATATATATTGCACCTCCATTCGCTGCGGAGTTATTGATAAACTGGGAGTTTGCAATATTTGTTATTGCCTTGAAATTTTCGCTTGCAATGAATATTGCCCCACCGGCAGAAATTTCCTCGCCGTCAGCGGAATTGCTTAAGAAATTACAATTATTTATATTGGTGACAATATCGCTTTCATTATTAAATATTGAAATTGCAGGACCTAAATTCCCGTAATTGTCAGAAAAGCGGCAATTTTCGAAAGTCACATTGGAATTGAGTATTGCTACGGCACATCCTTCTGTGTTGGTAAAATGAATATTCTTTAAAAGGACTGTCGTATTGACGATTTCAAATGCGCCTACACCGGATCCCGCATCAATCATTGTGTAATTTTCAACGCCAACAAGATTTACTGGTTTAGAGATACTCACTACCATATGGTCATTCTGCTCCACAGTAGTTGGACTGTAGCTTTGATTTAAATAGATTGTATCGGACTCATCTGCATTATCAATGGCCTGCTGAATCTCTGTGAAATTATTCTCTTCAACATAAACATAGTCTCCGGAAGATTCATCAGTGAGGATATCACCGTTGCCCTCCCCTGCAGATACCATTCCTATACTTAATATGAGAACAATAAGTATTGAAAAAATCGTTAATGTCTTTTTAAAATTTCTCATAACATTTAATCTCCTTTAGTTAACTATATAATTAATTTATAAATTTGAATATAAAAAACTTAATATCTATTCCAGTGAACTTTACTTTCATCATATCTGAGTTTCACTTCACCTTGATTTTTAGGCCAGCCAACGCATATTACCGAAAATGGAATGCAGTAATCAGGAATATCCAAAAATTGCTTTAGCTTCAATGTCCTATCTTCGATTGGATGGAATCCCAGCCATACTGCGCCCAGACCTTCATGTGTTGCCTGAAGCAATATGTTTTCATTGCAGGCCCCAAGGTCCTGTTCAATCATTCTGTGAACCTTGGCCTCGTTGAGATTTCCGATTGTGACTATCAATTTTGATGCCTCTGCAGCAGGCTTTGCAAACTTATGCATTTTGGAAATTGCCAGCTTGTCTTCAGGATTTGATACGACAATGAACTCCCAGGGCTGTGAATTGCATGATGAAGGTGCCTGCATGCCTGCCCTTAACAGGATTTCAATAAGCTCATCTGAAACTTCCTCATCTGTGAATTTGCGAACGCTTTTTCTTTTAAAGATTATACTCATCTAACCACCGAATAACTCCTCAATCTCTTCCCTTACATAAGGATAATCATTAACATCAGTGAGAACCTGCACCTGATCGCTGTATTTTATATGGAAATCCTCTGTTGGAATGACGTATTTTCCATTTCTTATTACAGAGACTACAATGGCATTTTTCGGGAATGGAATGTCCTTGATTTTGAAATTGATGTAATTGCAATCCAAAGGCACAAGATATTCGCTTAAGACATGTTTGGAAGGTTTTTTAACGAATTCCCTGTTTTTGTTTAAAAGCAATCTGTCATATAAGTACTCGTAAATAGGTTCATTTCCCAAAAGGGTGGGAACGACATAAGCTATTAATGATACGATAATCATCGCCACAAGGGATTCTGTTGAGCCGCACATCTCGGCTATCAGGACAACGCCTGTTATCGGAGACCTGACAGTTGCTGCGAAAAATCCGGCCATTGAAATAACCACAAACTTATAAATCAAATCATGCTCGAAACCGAAAATCGGAACAACGGCAGAGCCGAATACCGCTCCAATATAAGCTCCCAATACCAATATCGGCAGGAATATTCCACCAGGAGCTCCTGATGAGAATGAAAACATTGAAAAGAGGTATTTCAATACCAAAAGGAACAGCAACACTCCAAGTGAAGGCATTGCGATGTCCAGCATGTCCATCATGAAGTGCCCGCCATCACTGATTTCGGGAATGGTGAGCGCCACAACTCCGGATACCAGAAATACCAGGACGAACTTAAGCCAGGACGGAATTTTTAAATTAGCTACAAAATCGCTTGACTTTATCATCCCTACATTGTAGACATAGCCTAGAATACCTATCATCACTCCCAGGACAACTAAAATCCAATAGGATTCAAGAGGAATATTGTGAATTGGAAATGTCAGTGCAGTGGACTGGCCGAAAATGACCTTTGATATGAAATCTGATACTATAGCCGATACGAGCGCAATAAACACTAAAGTTTTGTCAAATCCGTGATTTATCTCTTCAAAAACGAATATCACACCTGCCAATGGCGCATTGAATGCCGCTGTAATACCTACGGCCGAACCTACAAGAATCAGTCTTAGCTCATCGGTTTTGGATCCCTTAAACAATTTGGCAATGCCCTTTCCTGCCATACCGCCAATCTGTACTGACGGACCTTCCGGACCAAGAGACAATCCGCCCAATGCTGTTAGAACACCAGCTGCAATTTTTGAAACAAGAACTTTAGCCCAATTTGCTTCCATGTGTCCCTTTACCTCCGCATAGACCTGAGGTATACCGCTTCCAGAGGAATCAGCTTCCCATTTAGTTAAAAAGTCCACCAAAAGCCCCATGATGACTAAGGCAATGAAAAACAGAATTGTGTAAATCAGATTACCATTGATTACACTCAAATAATCTCTTAAAATGTTTTCTGAACCGTAAAGCAAATATCTGTATAAGCATACCATCAGTCCTGCAAATATACCTACCATTATGCCTTGTACGGTCAAACGAAAGATATATCTTGGATTTTCACTTACGGATTTCAATGTTTTTTCAAGAGACTTCATTATCTAATAATTTATTTCAAATCATATAAATTATTTTCAAATCATTTGCTAATAATTTCAATTGTTTAGATTATAGGTCCCATTTAGAGTTTTCCAAAAAAATCATGAAAAATATATTAATTAAAAAAAAAGTAAAAAAAAGCTATAAAATAAATTATAGCTCTATTCATCCATAATTACAGCAGGTTTGATTAAGTCACGTGGTTTGTCCCTCATGATAATCATTGCTTCGTAAATATCTTCGAAGTCTGTAAATCTGTGAGTGATTAGTTTACTTGAGTCAAATCTACCGTATTCAACTAATTTTACAAGTTGTTCCATTCTGGCACGTCCACCAGGACATACTCCACCACGGATTGTTTTGTCTGCAAGACCTGCTCCCCATGCAAGTGCAGGCAATGGAACTTCAGCAACGCCGTCATAGTGGTTTACGTTACCTAAAACACCGCCGACTTTTAAAACTTCTAATGCTTCACCAACAGTGTTTGCGCCACCACCGGCGACAACTACTTTGTCTACACCTTTGCCGTCAGTCAAGTCCATGATTTGCTGTACAGTGTCCCCATTGTGATAATCAACAATGTCTGATGCTCCGTATTCTTTTGCGACTTTAACTGATACTGGTCTGCTTCCTACAGCAAGAATTCTTGATGCACCCATGAAGTGTGCTCCTGCTACACCCATAAGTCCTACAGGACCGATACCGAATACTGCTACAGTGTCCCCTGGCTTAATTTCAGCAAGTTCTGCACCGTAGAAACCTGTTGTCATCATGTCTGAAATCATTACAGCTTGGTCAAGTGAAACGTTGTCAGGCAAGTGTGCCATGTTACCGTCAGCTTGGTTTACATTGAAGTGTTCAGCGAATGTACCGTCTTTAAATGTGATGAAGCTCATTCCTGTACCCATTCCATAACAGTGTTGACCGAATCCTGTTTGTCCCGGAACTGTAAGCCAGTCAGGAGTGATTGCAGGTACGATTACACGGTCTCCAGGTTTGAAGTCTTTTACATGGCTTCCGACTTCTTCAACGACACCAGTAGCTTCGTGACCTAAAATACGATTTGGAGCGTCACTCATGTATGCGTTTCCCCAAACGATGTGTACGTCTGAAGTACATGGTGCAAGTGCAATTGGTTTTACGATTGCATCATATGGTCCGCATTCCGGTTTGTCTTTTTCAACCCAGTCCATTACATCTTGATCGATTCTTGCAAGTCCTTTCATTTTTTTATCTCCCAAAAATTTTTTTAAAAGGCATATCAATTTCAAAATTAACTTAAAATAATACTGCCCGTAATTTATATTATACAATTATAAATATATAAATTTATTTTTTTGATGAAAAATATTCGGTAAAAAGTATCTTAAAAATAATTTTTTAATGTTTTTTTCAACATTTGTTCAATTTAGTTATAATAATATAGTACAAATAAAGTATTTGATGATTAATACAAAAAAATAAATCAAATAATGAATATTTAATACATTATTAACATATTCATTATCAAAAATTATAAAATATCCAATAAAAAATTAAAATCATATACAAAAATACTATAAAAGATATACAGTTAATACAAAAAAAGACAAAACTATTAATTAATTGATAAAAGTTCAAACAAACTAACTGACAAAAAAAAGGGATAAAACTGATAGATCTAGTGTTTATACTTAATCAAATCGACGATGTTATGTACTTTCCTATCCTGATTATCGTCATGGCGATAGCGGGATTGTATTTCACTATCAAAACAAGAGGAGTGCAGATTAGACTCTTTGGTGAATCTATGGGAATCCTCCTGGAACCGCCTGACGAAGAGGGTGCAGTATCTTCCCTGCAGGCAATGCTGGTCTCCACCGCTTCACGGGTAGGGACAGGAAATATTATCGGCATGTCTACAGCAATCTGTCTCGGTGGTCCGGGATCCGTTTTCTGGATGTGGTGATGTGTATCATAGGCGCATCTTCAGCATTCATTGAAAGTACACTGGCTCAGGTTTTTAAGCAAAGAGACCATACCGGCCATGCCTATGGTGGTCCTGCATATTATATCGAAGAGGGCCTGAAGAACAAAAAATTGGCCGTTCTATTCTGTATTTTTCTGATTATGACATATGCAATCGGATTCAATATGCTCTGCTCATATAACCTTCAATCCACATTTGTCGAATATCCATTTTATAACCCAACAACAACCCCAATCCTAATCGGTGCAATACTGGCAATTTTAACCGGATATTGTCTTCTTGGAGGAGGCAAAAGAATCATCAAGATTACAAGTACAGTCGTACCATTCATGGGAATCGCCTATGTTGCAATTGCTTTAATAGTGATTCTGCTCAATATCCAACATATACCTGGAATGTTCTCATTAATATTCAAAGATGCATTCGATTTCACATCCATATTCGGTGGGGTGGCCGGTTCTTGTATGGTCTACGGTATAAAAAGAGGACTCTTCTCAAACGAAGCGGGTGTAGGTTCAGCACCGAATGCTTCCGCTTCTGCAAACGTGTCACACCCTGCAAAACAGGGTCTTGTACAGACCTTATCCGTATATATCGATACGCTCCTTTTGTGTACAGCCACAGCATTGATGTGCTTGTCCACTGGAACACCAATAACTTCAGTCGTTTCAGGAGCCCCATATGTACAGAATGCAATCGCAAGCGTATTTGGATGGATAGGTCCAATTTTCATCACAGTTGCAATGGTGCTTTTTGCGTTTACCACATTGATTGGAAATCTCTATTACGTAGACAATGCCCTGATTTTCTTGAACGGTAAAACCAAGCCTTCAGAAAAATTCATGAAAGTGTTCCATGTATTTTGCGCACTCGTTGTCTTTATAGGAGCTACAATCACCATGGACGCCGCATGGGCTATGGCAGACATCACCATGGGGGGCATGACCCTAATCAACTGCCTGTCTGTGTGCTTTTAGGTAAAATAGCAACAGACTGTCTTAAAGACTATGAAAAACAGCGAAAAATGGGCAAAGAACCTGTTTTCAAGGCAGCTTCCATTGGACTGAACGAAGAAGAATTTGATTTCTGGAAATGAATTATCATTTCCCAATTATTTTTTATAAAAAAGTGATTGATTAAATTCAATAGAAAGTTTGATGTGGTGTCTAGTTAAAAATAAAAAAAGGTGTAGATGCATTGGCACCTACTTGATTGTTATTTTTGGTTTGACTGTTTTTGCAGTGTAGTATTTGCTGCCTTTGAATTTTAGTGTTGCAGTATACTTTCCTTTTTTGGTTAATTTGGTAATTTTAAATGTTGCTTTACCATATTTGTTGGTTGTAGCATAGTAAGTTTTGCCTTTAACTTTTAAGGAAAGTTTTACTTTTTTCAATGCTTTGTTCTTGTTGGATTTCAAAGTAACAGTGTATTTTTTGGTCTTGACTGATTTTTTGAATGTTTTTGCTTTGGCGGTCAGTTTTGGAGTAGCCTTTTTAACTGTTACAGTGACCTTTTTGGTTATTTTGAAATATTTTTCGTTGCCCTTGAATGTCAGTGCCACAGTATGCTTTTGAGGCGGAAGATTTCCAAGGTTATATTTAATCTGTCCATTTTTATCGGTTGTACTAGGGAATTCAACACCCATGACACCAATATAGATGTCAACACCACTTATAGGTTTGCCGGTGCCGTCCTTTAAGGTAGCAACAAGATATTTATTCACATTATATACAGTTGAAACGCTGGAGGCGGTGATTTTTGTTGGAATGTTTCCTAAATCACTTATACCAACAAATTCTACGACACTCTCATTAGAATATGTATTTCCATCGGATTTCTCATATACTACTTTTATTTTATATTTACCATTATAGAAAGTGCCTGTCAAATTGTCTAGGAAAATGTTTATGTATTCATATTGTCCGGCAGACAATTTTTCACTGTAAACCTTATTTCCATCTGCATAAACGCTTACGGTACCGTTAAGACCATTTCTGGTAGGATCGGTTACACTGCATACCGGAAAATCAGTTCGGGTAATCTGGTCGTCTATATCAATGAACTCATCATCAGTATAATCATGAGTTACCTCCAAAACAAAATATTTAATGACACCGTGGGCCAAAACAATAAATTTATAGGTGCCTGGTTCATTTATGGCCAATCTACTAAGTGTAACGTTCACATTCCGATTGGTTGCTTCATAATTATTTATAATACGCACTTCGTCCTGACCAATACCTTTCCAAACCTCATCACAAATGATGTAGACAGGAATTGACAGGGGAGCATATTCCGAATCAGGGAAAGCGAAGTTGAATATAACCGCATCCTCATCATAACAGTCCACTTGGGTTTTCAGGACATTAAATTCATACAGTGAAGGTTCTAAATAAACCCCTACCTCTGTGGGGTCATATATTGTAAAAGTGAAATTTTGAATTACATGTTCACCATGTCTGACTATAATATCATACTGCCCAAAGTTATATCCCGCACTTAAACTGAGTCCCAAATCCTTGGTAGTGATTCTTGTTATCGGTTTGCCATCTCCATTGATTGTAATAGTATCTTCAACATCCAAAGTGTGACCATTAAGTCCGTTTAGAGTGCCGTCATAAGATATACTGAGAATCTGTTCGGAAATACTGGTATTTTCCGGCCAGTGCATTATGATTACTGATGAATAAATGTTATCCGAGCTAACCTGATAAAAATTGACAACACACCCATCAGCCCACGGGTCGGAATTACTGTCGCCACCTTCACCAGTTGGAGCTTGAACATTCTGTTCACCGATTACTTCATCAGCAGGAGCTTCCACAGTCTGTTCACCGATTACTTCATCAGCAGGAGCTTCCACAATCGTATCATCTCCCGCATCACCGATTGCAGGTGCATCTGCATCTTCCGCCGCACTTACGGCTGAGAGAGCCAGAAGTGAGACGAGAAATATTGCAAGCACCATCATCTTTCTGTTTATCAAATTGATTTCCTCCTAAATTGTTTTATATGATTAAACATTTAGGCAAAAATATATAAATATGTGCCTATTTTAACCGGCAGAATTCGAAAACCGTAAACAAAAATTGTTTAATCTAATGTAAATTAATTTAAACATTCAACTTACAAAATTAACATGAAGTCAATTTGAGCTTCTCCAAGTGTTTCCGCATTTGGCGCAGCGTATAAAATTAGTCGGTGCCTCATCGGCGGATCTTGTCTGCACTGTCCACCAGTAGCCTTTTGTACCACCGCATTTATAGCAGGTGATTCTTGTAGTGGGCAATGCCTTATCGCCATTCGTTACGACAACCTTGGTTTCGGGATTTGTCTCGCCTTTCATGTGGTACTGGTCCTCCAAATCGCCACTGCTTAATGACTTTTCATAGCCACAGCTACATTTAATTACACCTTTTTTAGGCATTAACAGATTACCACAATCAGGACAGAATTCCATATCACCAAACACCTTTAAAAATTCGTAAGTATTAGTTTAGTGAAACAAGTTTATAAAATAATCGGTTGAAAAAAATAGTTAAAAAAAAGTTTAGATGTGAAAGGACTAGCCTTCCACCATTATCAGCTTGCCCGTAGCAGGATCCTTGTATACCTTACCCATTTCGGTATAGCCCTGACCTGAACTGTTTGAAGTGTCGGGAGTTTCATTCAATTCCTGACCCTGGTCAACTTCAGTCATCTTTTGCTGCATCTGTTCATGAACGTTCTGGCTTGGATCTATCATTGCCTGCATGTTCCAGCTTATGATAACAAACACAAGAAAACCGACTGCAATAACCAGCATTGCATCTACAAGGTTGGATGTACCGGCCATCGGGTCCTCTTCAACCCTTCGAGATCGTCTTCTACTCTTTTTTCTTGGCATAAAATCACTGCCTATTCATATAATCCAGAACGGCATCCATCAAAGCATCCAAATCGGACAAATATCTGTCATACCATCCGGATCTAATCTTTCCAATAAAATAACATAATGCACCGGAACCGATACCCACAATTGTTGTGTTGAACGCAACGGTCAAGGAGTTTGCAAGGGTATTGATGTCACCTGCACCTAAAGCGGCGAGTCCGGGACCCATTGGGATTAAAGTACCCATCAAACCTAAGGTAGGTCCGATACGTGTAATGATATCGGTCTTCTGTAATGTGGATAATGTCTTTTCCTCTTCAAATTCGAATAACTTACGAGCTAATGCTTCTCTTGAATCCCTTCCTAAAGATTCGGAAGATGCAATTTCCAATAAAGCTTTTTTCTGAGCTTTTGGAATTTTAGCACTTGAGATAATGTTCTTTAAGGCGTCAACAGATTCAGCGGCATTGATATCGTAAATCAAGTCTCTGATTGTTCCTATAGGAACCTTTTTTCGAGAAGTATATTCTGCAATGGCCCCACCCAATGTAATGATTGAGATAATAACAATTACAAGCAGAATAATCAATACAGGAATTGTCAAACTCTGTGAAATTACATCAAGAGAGCCAGTTAAAAATTCACCACCAGGAATATTTAAAGCCATATTCTTTCACCTAAATTTATTCTAAAATATTTCTGCCTCTTTTATTTAAAATAATTCCACCTGCTATCAGAATAGCAAATGCTAATATTACCATGAGTACGTCTTGAGGAGAACCAAGGGAAATAGGACTTGTAGTTTTTGTCAAAGCTCCCGCAATGTTCGGAATTACAATCGCTGAAAGCAAGAAATATGCACCGAGCAAAAGCATGAAATTGCCTAAAACAATAGGATAAGGTTTGTTGATAAATCCGACTATTGTATTTGATGCAAAATAAGTTACAATCATCACTCCCACAAGTGCCGCAGCTGCATACCAGCTCAAATCAAGTGAACTGACACCGATTGTCGGTGCAACAATCAAAACGCTTGCAATGATTGAACCAAAACAGCATGGACAAGGAGCAATAATAGCTAGAGAAGTTGCAGTTGACGTATTCTTGTCATGTATTTTCCATTCTCTGATTGTAAATAGACCTGCAATTATCATAATTGAAGCCATTATGATATAAAATATTGTATTATAACTGTAGATTGCCTGAACAAGTTGATCTGCAAAAAATGAAGCAATATACGAAATTAGAATTACTCCACCGCCATAAGCAATACAAATTACTGCAAACAGTTTTTTAGGTAGATTTGCCAATCCTGAAGCCAGTCCTATCTTTATTCCGAAAACAAGGACTGATGCGAAAATACCGACTTGCCATAAAACACTCATCATATCCATATCAATTTCCCCATAATCAATTCAGATTTAATTAATTACAATTAATTATTACTTTAACAAAGTATATAAATTTTAAAAAACCGATGTGTAATCAAACCAACATCACTTATATATTACACTTCATCATTTAAATAAGTGAATCATTCAAAAATCAGTAACTTTTAAGGTATCAAAAGAATATAATTAATATATTAATAAAAAAATGAGGCTAAACATGTTTTGGAACGAAGAAATTGAAACTATGCCAAGGCAAGACCTTGAAGAATTACAATTAAAAAAGCTTCAAGCGACAGTTAAAAGAGCATTTGATAAGATACCTTATTACAATAAAAGATATACTGAAGCTGAAGTTTTCCCAGAAGACATAGAAACCCTAAAGGATATTGAAAAACTCCCATTCATAACAAAAGATGACTTAAGGGAAAGCTATCCCTTCGGACTTTTTGCAGTGGACATATCAGAAATCAAAGAACTGCATTCATCATCCGGAACCACCGGAAAACCTGTCGTGTCAGGATATACCGAAAAGGACTTGGATACATGGGCTGAGACAACAGCACGTGGACTTACCATGATGGGTCTCGGTGAAGATGACATCCTACAGAACACACACGGATACGGAATGTTTACAGGCGGTTTTGGAGTTCACTACGGATGTCATAAAATAGGTGCGGCAATCATTCCAATTTCAACAGGCCAAACAAAAAGACAAATTGAAATAATGAGCGATTTTGGAGCTACCGGATTAATCTTTACACCTTCCTACGGAATACATATCGGTGAAGTTGCTCTTGAAGACGGAATTGACCCAAGAGACTTCGGAATCAAGGCAATTGGATTTGGAGCTGAAGGATGGACTGAAGAAATCAGACAAAGAGTGGAAGAGCTTTTCGGCTGCAAAGCATACAACATCTATGGATTGACCGAACTCATGGGACCTGGTGTTGGCGTAGAATGTGAAGCGCAAAACGGTCTTCACATTGCAGAAGACATATACTATCCAGAAATCATTGACCCTAAAACCGGCAAGGTTATAGGCGCAGAAAAACCAGGAGAACTTGTCCTAACAAACATTGAAAGGGAAGGTATGCCTGTCATCAGATTCAGAACCAAAGACCTGACCAAACTTACATACGAAAAATGCAGCTGCGGAAGAACCCATGCCAGAATGAGCAGAATCACAGGCAGATCAGATGACATGATTAAAGTCAAAGGAGTAGCTATTTTCCCATCTCAAATCGAAAAAGCATT
>JAUNXN010000136.1 GCA_030539795.1 Methanobrevibacter sp. | reverse complement strand
TATCTTTTTAATATTAAAATTATGTTATTTGATTTTCACAAATTATATTAACACACAATTTTTTTATTTTTTATATATTGAGTTTCATCGATTTAGATTAAAATTTCTAAATGCATATTTCAGGAATCAATCGATTATCCTTTTTTTTAAAAGCAATGTTATTTAAATAAAAGTAGACTAATTTAAAATGATGTTTATGGGTGATGTTGAATTTATATTCTATTCCAATTAAATTTAATGGGTATCATAAATTTTGTGTTTTTTACGATTAAAAAAAAAGTTGGATGAAAGAAATTAATCTTTCATCACTGTAGTCCATTTTGAAGGACTGCTCCAATGGATTATGGGAATTGTTCACGCCATTTAATCATATCAATGAATCTTTCATAGCTGTAGTCAATTCCGAAGGATTGCACCCAATAGATTACTCCATCAAGCTTGAATCCTGCGATTCCAATATACTGGCTTACCGGATTGAGCATGTTGCGTCTGTGTCCTTGGCCGTCATATGGGTCATTTAATTCTGTCCATGCTTCAATGACTTTTTTGCAGCTGGTATGTCCCTTTGCAATGTTTTCTCCGGAAGGATAATACCCATCTGTCTCATTCGGATAAACAGTCCAGCATGAGTTGCCATCAGGTCTTGTATGGCTGTACTTTTCGACAAGCTCAAGCGCCCTGATTTGTGCGGTTCTTTCAAATTCGGTGTTGACCTCAAGGGCTTCGAGGGCATTTGATGAATTAGTATTATAATATGTTTTTGTCACGTCGTCTGGATTCCATACCCATACGCCTTTTTCTGCACGGAATGCGTTGAGAAGGTCATATGCCTCTGACACGTCAACAAATCCGTTGTATGAGTAGTCGGAAGTGCTTCCAAGAACCGGCTTGGTCTTGACTGTAACTGTCTTTTTCTTTGCGGTTATCTTGCATGTCTTTTTGTCGATCTTGATTGTCACGGTATTTTTGACTGCAGGGTAGTTCTTGTTTCCTTTAAACTTTAGAGTTCCGGTATATGTTCCCTTTTTGGTCAGTCCCTTGATTTTTATGGTTGCAACGCCTTTGGCATTGGTTTTTGCATGGAAGGTCTTCTTGTATTTCTTGCCTTTGATTGTAAGATAGACATAGACATTTTTCAATGCCTTCTTGTTGGATTTAAGTGTCACGTAATATTTTTTGATGGCTGTCTTCTTTTTGTAGTTTTTTGTCTTGACGACAGTCATTGTGGTTGTCTTTGAAGGCTTGAGTATTTTTGAAACCTTGTGCAAGGTGAATGTTCCAGTCTGGGAGGTAGTGTTGTATTCGTCATCGCCGGAATATCTTATTTCCCATTTGTGGTTTCCTGACTCCAGGTTGTAGCTTTCAACATTCACGTACATGTAATGTGTCTTTTTGCTTATTTTCTTTTCGGCCTTAAGTTTGCCGTCGATATAAAGGGATAGTGTTCCGCTCACGTATTTCGGGAACTGTATCTTGAAGTAGTCATTGCCCTTGGTGTCCTGTCCGATGTCATTGGTTGCATTTATCTTGTATACTGAGCTGTCAATCAGGTCCTTAGTGACGATGTATACCTGCATCTTTGAATCCTTCTTGACAAATGAAGGGTCTGCAGGATTCAATGTGAATGTTCCGTTCATGACCTTAGGCCTGTGGTCGTCATCACCGCTGTATCTTATCTTCCAGGTATGATTTCCCTCGGAGAGATTATAGATTTTGGAGTTTATGAATAGATAATGTCTTTTTCCAGTTATCTCCTTGGTTGCTAAAAGTTTCTTGTCGATGTAGAGAGATAACTTCCCGGAAATCCTTTCGGACATATTCACCATGATGTAGTCGCTGTCATGGTCGTTTACGAAGATGTCTTTGTTCTCATCGATTGCATAAATCTTGCCGTTTTCGTCCTGGCTGACAAATCCTATTTTCAGGTCAGTGCCGTTTTTAAGGTTAAGGACGAAGGTTCCCTTGAGGGTTTTTTCACTGTAGTTGGCATCCCCGGAGTATTTCATCATCCATGAATGTGTTCCCTCTGTCAGATTATAATTGACGTCATTTGCAAACAGGTAATGTGTCTTTCCGGTAATGGTCTTGTCTGCCTTGAATGCATTGTCTATGTAAAGGGACAGATTTCCACTGACATTGTTTGGAAATTTCACCCTAAGATAGTCCTGATTGTAGACGTCTGCAGAGATATCTTCCTGTTCGTCAATCTCATAGATTCCCTTGTCGGAATCCTGTGTCACAAAGTCGACTGTCATTTCGCAATCCTTTTTGGCAGACAATATCGAATCGTCCGCGCTGGAGGCTTGCAATTCATCTGCTGATGCTGATATTGAAGCACCAACATCCTCGGCAGCTAGGCTGTCGACGGTAGCATTGTCTTCAGCGCTAACTGCACCTAATGTGAGTATAGCCAAAAGAATCATGCTGGCCAAAATGATATTATAGGTTTTCATGTGTAAATTTTTATAAAATAGTGCTTATAATGTGATATTATTAAATTAGGAATAATCGTTTAAAATGCATTCAAGGGCTTTTGTATTCTTAAAATAATAATACTGTTTTTTATTTTATTATTGGAATTTTTTGTTAAGATTAATTTACTTGCTTTACATGATATACAATAATTTTAATACCTTTAACTAAATATTAATAAGTATCCCATAATGAATTTTTAGTAAATGAAAACACTAAAATATTGCAAAATTGATTTAAAATTAGACACATATAGGTTTTATTATGACTATCACTAAAAAACATATCTTAGCTTTATTAATTATTTTAACAATCGGAATGGGAGTTATTTCAGTAGCCAGTGCATATACCGGAACAGGCTTTACTCATGACATTCCATTTTCCAAATACCGTGATGTATCAAATTCAAAAATCTTAAACAAATACAGCGATACCGATTGTCATGTTGAAAAGACCGGAATTTGCGAACAGGTTGTTGATGGGGATACAATTTATCTGAAAAGTGGTGAAAAGGTTCGTTTTGTCGGCGTTAATACACCCGAACGGGGCGTTGAAGGCTATATCGCCTCCAAAAATTTCGTTCAAAAATTTTGCTTGAATAAAAAAATCGGACTGGATGTCGACGATGCAAAACACACTGACAGATATGGGCGTACATTGGCTGTCGTTATTGTAGACGGTAAAAATCTAAATGAAATGCTTTTAAAAGAAGGGCTTGCCGAAGTAATGTATATGCCACCAAGCGAATTTTATCCGTATAACTGGGCGAACAGCTCAACACATATTCCCGATTCATACCACAGCTACGCCAATACTCAAAAGGACACAAGTTCAAGTGATTCCGGAAGCTACATTGGAAACTCAAATTCTGGAAAATTCCACGAATCCACCTGTAAATGGGGTCAAAAAACAGCAGAGCACAATAGGGTGTACTTTAAAAGTAGGAATGCTGCAATAAGTCAAGGATATCAACCCTGCAAGGTCTGCAATCCTTAACTTTTTTCAATTATCCGAAAATGAAAACAGGATTTTTTTCTTGATTGAATACTTCAGCCTGTTCATCCCCATAATTTAAATAAAGAGCATTAGTTTCAGTGACCTCACCAACAACATTAGCTTCAATGGAATATTTAGCCAAATATTCCTTTATGTAATCGCATT
>JAUNXN010000033.1 GCA_030539795.1 Methanobrevibacter sp. | reverse complement strand
TTCACGGTACTTACGCTGAAGAAATGCCTGAAATGGACTTATGTTTAATTGAAGGTTCAGTATGTTTACAAGATGAACACAGTGTTCACGAATTATTAGAAGCAAGAGAAAAATCTGGATTAATCTGTGCGTTCGGATCCTGTGCTATGACTGGTTGTTTCACAACCTTCGCACGCGGTGGTCAACAAGCACAACCTAAACATGAATCTTTTGCACCAATTAGTTCATTAGTTAAAGTTGATTTAGCACTTCCAGGTTGTCCTGTAGCTCCTGAAATGATTGCTAATGCAGTTGTAGCATTATGCGAAGGAAACTTAGAATACTTACAACCAGCAATGGATATCGCTGCTTGCAACACAGGATGTGGCTGTGATGTAATGACCAACATCATCCGTAACGGATTATGTACCGGATGTGGAACTTGTGCTCTAGCTTGTCCAACAAGAGCTATGGGCTTTTCTGAAGGTAGACCTAGCTGTGATAGAGACAGATGTATTAAATGTGGATCTTGTTATGCAATGTGTCCAAGAGCATGGTTACCTATAAAAAGAATTAAAGAGGAAACAGGATTATAGGAGGATTGAACATGCCATTAGGTACTTATAAAGAAGCATTATCTGCAAGATCTACTGATAGTAAAATTTTAGAAGTATCACAAGACGGAGGAATTGTTTCAGCATTACTCTGTTACGCACTTGATGAAGGAATTATTGAAGGTGCAGTTGTAGCTGGAACTCCTGATGAAGATTGGAGACCTATTCCTACTGTAGTAACTTCCTCTGATGAAGTTATTGCTGCTGCTGGAACCAAATATTCAATGTCCCCAACCTTATCTGCTTTAAAAGAAGCAACCCGTCAATACGGACTTGAAAAAGTGGGTGTTGTAGCAACACCATGTCAACTTCAAGGTTTAAGAAAAGCACAAGCTTATCCATTAACTAGATTCGTCGTTAATAAAATTAAATTAATGATTGGTATCTACTGTATGGAAAACTTCCCTATGGCTTCTCTTGATACTTTCGCAACTGCTAAATTAGGATTTGACTCTTTAACTGATGCAACTAAAATGGACATCGGTAAAGGAAAATTCTGGTTAACCAAAGATGGCGAAGACAATGGTTTAGCTATTAAAGAAACCCACGGATATGAACAAGCTGGATGTAACATCTGTATGGATTATGTTGCTGAATTAGCTGACATATCTACCGGTTCTGTCGGATCTCCTGACGGATGGTCTACTGTATTAACCAGAACTGATGACGGTAACAGCATATTTAAAGCTGCAGTTTCCGCTGGTTTAATCGAAACCAAACCAATGGATGAAGTAAAACCAGGTCTTGGCTTACTTGAAAAATTAGCTGCTGGTAAGAAAGACAAAAACGGAAAAGAACGTGAAAGAAGAGCTAAACTGGGATTACCACTTCCTGTGGAATACTAATTCCACTTCTTTCTTTTTTTATTTTTTTAATATAATATTCTGATTTTTAAAAAAAAAGTTAAATGAGGAGAAAATTCTCCATTTATAATTTTAAATAGTTGTAACGGTACAACCTTCTTTTTCAACAATAATTGTATGTTCCTTTTGGCTTACAAAACAATCTTTTTTCTCACGAAGCGGAGCATAAGGATAAATTGCCATAGCGCCTGATAATTGTTTTAATGCAATGGCTCCTTTTCTTTCACCGAACTCATCGGTTATCCATCTTCCTGAAAATGGAACGTATTTGTGATTTTGCTGAATGTATTTTAAAACTCGTTGAGTACTTTTCATTCTGAATGGCTTGTTTGCCATATAAGAGAAGATATAATGGCCTGGAGCATCATTCACGTAACCTTCCCCATTAGTTGCAAATGGTTCGATTGCTACTGCCTGACCCTCTTCTAAAATGTAATTGTCATTATTGTCGTAATTAGGTATTGAAATTCCGGCATGCAGGTTAAATTGCTCTAAACTATGTCCTGTTAAATTGAATATTGGATTTAATTTGTATTCTGATATTGCTTCATGAACGGCTGCACCAATCTTTGAAACTTCAATTCCAGCTCTTGCAGTTGCTATTGCAGCTTCAAGGCCTGCGGCTGATGCCTCTATAATTTCCTCATGCAAATTTATTTCATCTTGAGTGTAATTTTCGTCAATGTTTCCGCCAGCGACTATTGTAACTGCGGAATCTGCAATACAACCGTCAACCATTGCACCTAAATCCAGTTTTACCATATCTCCGGCTTTAAATTGGGTTTTATCGCCTGCCGGAGAAGTGTAATGTGCAGCTATTTCATTTATTGATACATTGCATGGAAAAGCAATTTCAGCACCAGTTTTTAATATTTCACTTTCTACAAAGTTTACAAGGTCAATAACTAAAGCTCCATCAGTAATCATTTTTGAAGCTTCGCCACGTATGTCTGAAACGATTTTTCCAGCTTTTAAATAAGATTCCATCATAAATTTTTACCTTCTATAATAATAATTAATTATTTAATTAATAAAGATTATATTATATTTATATTATGTTACTCTATAAATATAATTGGAGGTAAAAATAATGGAAACTATTCCTACAATACCAGATCAAATGTTTTATTTGATAATTTTGGTGATTGTTGCTATTGTCTTAATTATCATTGTTTTCCAATGGAGAAAAGTTGCACAATCTAGAAATTCAATTTTAATGCTTGAAAAAGAAATTGAACTCAAGAAAATGTCTATGGTAGAAAAAGACATAGAATCTAAAAGATTAATGGATAATCCAATTCCATTACCACAAGAGCAACAAGACAGTCTTTCAGCAATCAGGCAATCCACAACTGAGGTCAGAAGCAATGTTGGTTACCTTCACTCAGAAATTAATGAAAGATTAGCCAGACTTGAAGCTGAAACTGAACAAAGAAAACTAGAAAAAATGCTTAAAGAAATTGAAGAAAAAGAGAAAAAACTCAAAAAAATGAATAAATAGGTGGTAATATGGATGCTATGGAAGCAGTTGCAATCATTATCTTAATCATTGCGATTGTGATTTTAGTTTATTATTATTTACTAAACAGTCCGGCTGCTATGGGTAAGTTACAGGAGATTGTACCTAAACGTGCTGATGCACATATGGACGAAGTTTTAGGAAAATCTAACGATCAAGTTGATTTATCTAAAGAGGAAGTTTTGGATGATAAAGAGGAATCCGGATCAATGGGTAAAAGAATCAAAGTCAAATTAAGCGACATTGATATGTCCAGTATTAATACCGATGCTTTTTCCAATAAAATCGATGCATTTTTAGATGCTAAAAGCGATGAATTAATTAAGGACTGGTCTTTAGCCACTACTAATGATTTGGAAGACCTTCAAACAAAATTTGCTGAAACTACTAACAATGTAGATAATTTGGAGAAAAACTTTGAAGAGTTTAAAAAATCATCTGAAGAATTCCAAAAAGTCACTGAAGAAAGATTGGGTGATTTAGATAAAAGAATTGAATCATTAGAAAATAAATAACTTATTTTCTTTGATTTTCATCTTTTTTTCCGAAAGATTTATATATTGTCTTTACTATATTATTATATACTGTTTTTATTCGTATAGCAGGGTGGGGTAGTCTGGTGATCCCGCGGGGCTCATAACCCCGAGATCCCTAGTTCAAATCTAGGCCCTGCTACTATTTAATTAATATTTTTCATGGCAAGTTAAAGACAGCTGTTGGTTTTTTAAACTAAGGAAACTCCGCCCATCAAACAAGACTATGGCGTTGAAAAACGTATGCTGAGAAGCATGACTCTGGAGCAGAAACGATACAGCTTTTAATGGTAGACGATGATATTTAATTGAGGACATTAAAAGAATTGGTGAAACGGCCATTCCATAGGATGCAAGAGCAAAGTTGCCGATAATCGCTTGTGTAGGCAAGGTAGCACGCTAAGATGAATGCTGTTAAACAGAAGGTGGGTTACTCTTAACAGGCCATGAAAATTAATTATTTCTTTTTGTTTTTTATTTTGATATCTGATTTTTTTGTCAAATGTAAATTATTTTAGAAAAAAATTTATTTATTAAATTAAATACTAATTTTATGGCTGAATATACAAAGGTTGAAATAAGGGATTTGATAATTGCATTTATTGCACTTACAATTTGTTTTTCAATAGCAACTGCAGGATTGAATGTTCATGCATTCATATCATGTTTGCCGATTGTTATTGTTGGTGTAGCGATAGGATCTTTATTGCATGAGCTGGGGCACAGATTTGTAGCAAGGAAATATGATTGTTGGGCGGAATTTAAATTATGGCCTTTGGGATTGTTAATCGCCTTTGTCACATCATTTTTTGGTGTTGTATTTGCATCCCCCGCTTCAATTCGCATTCATCCGGAAAATGTCAGCGATGAGATAAGCGGCAGGATTTCAATTGCCGGACCGATGGCTAACATGGCTCTTGCATTAATTTTCATAGCGATTGCAGCATTAGTATATCCTTTTAAAATCCATTCGGATATCTTTAATTTAATATATTTAATCTGCACTGTTGGGTTTTCAGTTAACAGCTTTTTAGCTACGTTTAATTTATTCCCTCTTTATAGTTTAGATGGGACTAACGTTTTAAAGTGGAATATTGGTATTTGGTTCGCTGCAATTGTCATTGCCGGAATCATGATGCTATTTGCAATTACGATTGGTGCTGAAAATATGGTTAGTTTGCTTATAGGCGCATAGTCAATATGACCAATTGCAAGTGGTATGCTTCAATCAGGTGCTGATTTAATTAATTAAATTTTAATATTTGTAATTTCATAATTAATATAGAGGCTATTATATGGATGACATGTCAAGATTTTTTTTAGGATTGGTTTTTGAAATAATAATATTTCTTCTATTGGTTGCTATTGGAACAGTTGTTTATAAAAAGCTTATGTCCAGCTCCAATACGCTCTCAAATTTAGGTGAAATACTTCCTGAAGACGAAATACATACTTTAAAACAGGTATTTTACCTAATACTCATGTCATTGGCTTTCATTGATATTTTATATGCTTTAATATCCTCTGAGGGTTTAATTTATTTTGTAATATTTGATATTGCTTTATCCTTATTTTTAGCAATAACCTTGGATAAAAGCTCTTTAAAGGGAAAAATTATACTTTTGCTCTTGGTTCCTTTTGATTCTATAAATTTCATACTATTCGGTTCCTTTTTATTATCTTTCATAGATATAATTCATGTATTGGTTTTCCTATACTTTATCAAGTTCTATTATGATAAGTTCAGGCAATACACAGAATCTAACGGTTTGAGCGTAACTATAGTAATACTGTTTGCCATCATATTCATCAGTTTCATTGTAACTCAGATTGTTGAAGGGGTTTATCCTTTGGATTCTTTGGTAATGGTTTCCAATGCATTTACAAGTAATGGATATGCTGTTTTAGGAACTTCCATGGCCGGAAAAATGAATGCACTAGTTTTAGTTTGGGGAGGTTATATTCTTTCAGGTGTGGGTACCGCAACTTTAACTGCGGCCATTATGATGAAGCATTTTAACCATAAATTTGATGAGGCGGAAAAATCAAACAAGGAGCTAAAGGAATCAATCAAAAATTTAGAGGAACTAATCAAAAATAATGAAACCTCCGGTCAAAAGGATGATTAGACTATTAAAAAAAGTATAAAAATGGATTAATTGAATAATCCATCTAAAAATCCTGTTGCAGAATCGGTATCGGTGCTATTTAAAACATCAGAAACCTCTTCCTGGTAATTGTTTATATCACCTTGGACATTTTGAATTTGTTCAATGCTGTCTGCAAGGTTTTCTATGTCACTATTTGTAATGTTTATATTATAATTAATAGTGTAGTTATTAATTATGTTTACAATAGTCTGGTGATCTGTAATATTTTCTTCCTGTACTGTTTCTTTTACGTCATCCACTAATTTTGAAAGGTCGTCAGCATTGACATCTGAATTTTTTACGATTTCCGCTTGGGTGTAAATTTCATTGTTTGCTGCTTCTTTTACAGTTTCCGGAATTTCAACATCAGTAGCTACTTCATAGGAATTCATAATGCCCGCCAATGCAGATTCGCCGGTAGCGGTAACAGGGCTTGTCACATAAACATGTCCGCTTGTGATTCCAGCTGATTTTAATGCAGACAAGTACATATCTCCAGTTATTGTAGTGATTGTGGATTTGTCTACGCTGACTTCAAGATTGTCATTTTCATTCAAGTCAACCAATGCTGAAGAGAAAATTTGTTCTGAATTATAATATCTTCCAGTTATTGTGCTTGAAATCTTATTTACTTCATCAGCAGTGATTATTTTTGAATCAACAGCATGCAAATCAACATTTGCTTGATTTTCAAAGAATGTATCAACAATGTTCTTGTAGTTTGCATTGTGATGAGTGGTTTCGCCATAGGTTATAACAACTTGATTGTCATTAGCTGAAAAACCTGCTGGGATAAGCATTCCTATCATGATTACTGCTAAGATAATCATACCAATACTAATCTTACGCATAATATCACCTCTATTATATTAGTGATTTTTAATATGTCAATTAGGTATTTAAATGTATCTTATATTGTTATGAAAAATTTTTAATTTCAATTTCATTCAGCAAATTTTATATGTTTTCAAATCAAACTTAAACTTATAGTAAATTATTGCTATGATTTATTATAATCAATTTGAAAGGAGGTGAAAAAACGGTAAAATTAAGTAATAAAATGGTATTCGCATTAATTATTTCTATGTTGCTTCTATTTTCTGCAAATTCGGTTTTTGCAGAGGATAATGAAACAATTTCTGATATAGTGAGTGCTCCTATAGAGGTTAATGACCAGGTCAGCGAAATTCAACATACAAACGTCCTAGATTCACAGTCAGATGGGGAAATATTGGCAGCAAATAATAATGTAATCAATATTCATGTTACTGACTCATATAATGAAACTAGCAAGACTTGGGATGAAGACGGTTTTAATCTAGCCGGCGCCACAATCAAGGTTTATAATTCAAAAAATAAACTGATTTCAACACAAACTACAGATAAAAACGGTAATGTGGCAATAAAAAATTTAGGTTCAGATAAGTACAACCTTGAAGTAAGTTATTCAACATATGAACCTATCAAATTGAATGATATCGATTTTACAAAGAACAGCGGTACTCTCAAAATCGATGATGTAATGTTTGTCCCGGACATACTATTGTTGGTTGACTATAACTCCCACAATGAGAAGGTCGATATATTAATGAACATGTCCAGAAGGGTTGCTTACATCAGTACTACCGACTTTGATAAATCAAGGGCATGGCTAGTGGAATATGCAAATTATATGCATATTGACATGTTTTCAGAATCAGCATACAGCGTTTTGACAGGACAATACTTAAAAGAGCTTTTAGCAAGGTCTCCAGCCAATGCAAAGTATAATGTAGCATATACTTTCAGTGTGTTCTCAAAGCAAATCTTAAACAACACTGGATTGCATGTAGTTGGGGCTTCTGCAGAAAACAACACTTATGATACAATTGAAAACACTTATATTGGTTCTTATTTCCAAGCACGTGATATTGAGGAATCAGACATATTACAGTCTAACATGAAAAATTATCTCGATTACGTTCGTTATTTGATTAATCCAAAAAAATATGACGATCCGACCCTTGATGAAGCCAATGCTCCTTTGATGTCTCCTGAGTGTGGTTTTTACCATCCTGATTTAGGATTATATACTTTGGTGCCTGAAGGAAAATTGATCAATAAGTGGATTCGTCAAAATCCGGGTTATACTCATAGTTCAGACGGTAGTTTAAATTGGATGACAGAAGATTATGTGGAATGGTTAAAGAGTGTTTTAGACCCTACTGAGTTATTTAAGAAATTTGAAAATGATTACATTGCCAAATTTAATCCTGACAAATCTTTCATAGCTATTGCTTCATACTATGGTGGTGAAGAAGTCAGCGATGCATTAATCAGGGGTTATGAGGCACAGGGAAGGCCTGCTTTCAACGTGTTTAAGACAGGAACTCAACCTCCTATGTCTTCAATAATAAATCAAATAAAATCCATTTCAACTGTTGGCATATCAGCTATCAATTCATTATGCAGTTGGTCTTTAGATTATGCTAATGGTACTGCTGAGCCTGATTTGACTGATATTGACTTGCACGTATTAAAGGGTATTGTTGAAATTTCAGAATACAGTTTTAAAAGCGAATTGGGTCCTCAAGTGGAGTGGACATATATGGTTACTTATCCAAGTTTCGAAGGGGTTTTCGGTCAAGTGGCTCTATCTTGGGTTGACAGTCAGGGTAAGTCCCATGTCATTCAGGATGGTGTAAATAAGATGGTCCAATTGAACTGCAAATGGGCCGATTTGCATGATTTAAATAACTCTGATAAGAAAGTAGCCATCATGCTTTATAATTATCCGCCAGGTAAGGCCGAAATCGGAGCTTCATATTTGGATGTTTTCAGTAGCGCATATGATTTGCTTATTCAGCTATATAATCAAGGATATGATATTGGCGGTGATGTAAAATATTTAAATTATTACAATAACACTTATGAATGGATTATCCAGTCTGATGAAGGCGGATACAATATTAACGGAACAATTGCTAAGTTCATTTCACTATATAATTTAACTCAAATCATCTTTGACATGAACAATAAGGGGTCCTGGGCTTCAGGATTGCTTGAAAAGTATGTTGAAGACAATTGGGATTATTTGATGAAGCATCATCAACTGATTTCACTTAAAGATTTTGAATCTTTAACTCTTGACATTAGGGATGAATTGTATAATGCAATGATATCCTATTGGAAAGACGGTTTAGGTCCTGCTATGGTTTATAAAGACAAATATATTGTAATTCCGGGAGTTTGGTTTGGTAATGTCTTCATTACTTTCCAGCCAAGTAGAGGTTGGGAGGAAGTTCAGGATTATCACAGTTTGACCATTCCTCCGCATCAGCAATATGTTTCATTTTATAAATGGATGGAGAAAACCGCCAAGATTAATGCAATTGTAAGTATGGGAACTCACGGTACCCTGGAATGGTTGCCTGGTATTAATTTAGGTGCATTCCCTGGAGATTGGACCTTTGAATTGACTTTGATTCCTACAGTTTATCCTTATATTGTATCCAACCCTGGTGAAGCGATGGTTGCAAGGGATAGAAGTTCCGCATTATTGCTTACCCACATGACTCCGGCTATGGTTTCATCTGAGCTTTATGGTAATTATACTACATTAAAAAATTATATTAACTACTATAAGGAACAAATGTCTCTCAATGTAACTTCCAATGCCGAATCGTACCAAAAAATGATTTTGGAATTGGCTCCGGAGTTAGGTTTTAGAAATATGTCCGATAATGAAACTTTCCAGACCTATATCGATGATTTGCACCATTACCTGGATGCAATGGAAGACGATTTCAATACATACGGTCTTCATACATTGGGTAAAATATTGACAGGTTATGAAATGGCCGAAGAGGTTGTTACTATTGTCACTTCTCAAACAAAGATTTACAATCAGTTAATAGAATTCCTATATCCTGATTTGAAGGACTTAAGTTTCTATGATGACATGCAGGGCAATTTCAAGTATGCCAAGGAAGTTGAAAAAATCAAGTCTTTCCTAAAAGACTATTCCAATCGCCTTGTCAACGGTTCATCTGCAAAAGATTTGAATAAGGAGCTTGGAATAAAAGAAGGTTCTGCGTTATATAATTCCACATTATACTGTGAAGACATTATTTCCAATATTCAAAGAAATAACGAATGGAATTCCATTTTATTAGCATTGAGTGGACGTTATGTAAAATCAGGATTATTTGCTGATCCATCTTATGGTGATTCAATACCTACAGGATATGACGGTTATGCTTCCGACCCTACAAGAATGCCATCTCCAGCGGCATATGAGTCTGCTGTGAAAATTGTTGACATGCTTTTAGCTAATTACTATGAACAACATGGCAAATGGCCGGAATTGACATCATTAATCTTATGGGGTACTGAAATATCCAGAACCGAAGGAATAGGTGTAGCGGAATTCATGTATTTCTTGGGTTGTAAACCAGTATGGGCCGACAATGGTAAAGTTCTTGGTGTTGAACAAATTCCATTAAAGGATTTAAACATTACTTTAAATGATGGTTCTGTTGTAAACAGGCCAAGAATAGACGTATTTGCCAGTATGGTTACAAACAATAAGGATTGGATTACTTGGATGCTGACTTCTGTTAATATGGCTTTGAATGCTACAGGTGAGGATGCATCCAATAACTATGTCATAAAGCATTATGAAGAAAATCCTACTTTGGATAGATTATTTGGTCTTCCAGGTAATGTATTAGAAGGAACAGGTATGTCAAATCTTATTCCAAATACTGCAGATTGGAGTATTGACTCAATCAATGAGTATGCAATGGACATATACTTAAGCAAAGTATCATACTCATGGACCCTTGATGAAAAAGGTAACATTGTTGTTACTAATCAAAAAGAGAATTATAAGTACTTGCTTGACAATGTCGATGTAATCACTCAAAACTTTGACAGTAGCTGGAGATTGTTTGACTCTGATGATTATTATGATTGGTTTGGAGGTTTATATAATGCTGCAAACACTTTAAAAAATAAGTCTGGAAAAGCTAAACCCGATACAGCATTTTTCGACATTAGGAATAAAAACAACTATATCTCAAGGACCTATCAGGAGGAAATCGAGTTTGAGATTCGCAGCATGCTGTTAAACCCACAATATTATAATGCATTGGTCAAAACCCCTGGTGGAATGAATTCATATGCTTCCAGATTCCAAAACTTCTACGCCAGTAATATCTTAGGCGGAGAAAAGTTAAACAAAGAGTTAGGTAATCAATTGGCGGATACTGTAATTACAATCAATTCTGGAGTTACCAATTCCCAATTGGCTGCAGGTGCCCAATCCTCCACTGCATGGATGATTTATATGGCACAGCAAGGCGTTTGGGAAGGTGATGCAACTACTGTCCAAAAATTAGTTGATACTTACATGAAGAGCGTCATTGATTATGGTGTTGCATGTTGTCACCACACCTGTAAAAACCTTGCTTGGAATGCGGAGATTATTCAATTAAGTTCTTTAACTCCTGCTCAAAAGCAAAAGTTCGCTGAAATTCTTGCACAGGCAACTAACACTGACCCATTATATCAAACCGAGCAAGAACAACAGTCTCAGGATGATAATAATCAAGGTCAATCAGGTGATTCAAACAACGGCAATCAAAATGCAAATGTGTTGACCAATAACACTTCTCAGGAAAAATCCGATGGATCAAATGATGGAGGCAAAACTGCATTTGGTGTTGAACCATCAGAGAGTGGAGATGCAAAATCCGCTTCAGATTCTCAAAGTTCACAGGATTCTTCTGGTGCTAGCAGTTCTAAGTCTTATGAGCTTTCTGAAAAGCAATCTGCTTCCAAATCTGCAAGTTCAACTGAATCCAGCATGCCAATATTTGTGATTATTGCTGTTATAATTTTAATTGCAATATTCCTGGTTGGATATCTAAGAAACGATGATGATGAATATGATGATTATTAAATTAATCATCAACTTTTTTTTATTTTTCAGTAATTTTTAAATATTATATTTTATCAAAAATAAGAATATAATAGAAAATTTTTAAAGTTTATTTTAATTAAGCTTTCTAATAATTCTTTAAATTTAATATGATGAGGTATAATAATGATTAAAAAAATTAATATTTTTTTAGTTTTATTGCTATTGCTGATATCTGTTGGTGCTGTTAGTGCAGCAGATGATGGAAATGCAACGGATATAGTTGGCAGTGAAGCTATTCAGGATACTGTGGAAGTATCCATGGATGAAGATATTAGTTATTGTTCTGAAGATTCAAGCGACGTTTTAGCAGCTTCTAGTGAGCATATTATTACGGATGATAATTATGCCCAATATTTCAGTTCAGTTGATGGAAAGCTTGTTTCTTCAAAAGTAAATTCAGGAGATACAATCAAATTTGATGGAAGCTTTTCTAATAAGAAATTTATTTTCAACATCCCTGTAAATATTATTGGAACTTCCACAAATAAGATGACAAATGCGATGATTACGTTATCTTCTGGAGCTTCCGGAAGTTCAATAGCTAATTTGAATATTCTTAATACAAAAGATGAAACTTATGGTATATTTTTAAATTCAGCCAACGACTGTTCTGTTAAGAATTGTAACATTAACAATACTGGTAAATCTTCATATTGTATTTGTGTAGCGAATGGTGCCGCTTACAATAATGTAACTGATAATAATTTAAAAGCATATGGAATTACTTATGGTCATGGCAGCTTTACAAGATCCACTCCACCATTGCTTTTAAGCGGTTCTCATAATAACTATGTGGCCAATAACCATGTCGAAGCTGATGATGCAAACGGTATCTATTTATCCAGTTATTCTGGTGGTCCTTTAAACGGCGGTGACTCCAATTATAATGTAATTTTCAATAATACCGTACATTATAATGTATTGCCAACTTCCTGGGCTTATGGAATTCAGGTAATGGGTAAGAATAATCAAATTAAGAGCAATACAGTCATCGGCGGTTATAGGGGAGTTTCCACTGCAGGAACAGGAAATGTAATAACTTATAATAGAATTATTAATGTCACAGGTGCTGACTATAATCACCCGGGTATTGAAAGCGGTGGAGAATATGGAATCGTAGCTTCCTATAATTCAATTGTAGCAAATAACACTGTAATTGGCGCTAAAGTAATTTCTACCGGTGCAGGGATCACTGCAATTGATAATTCAATAGTTGAAAATAATTGGGTTGAAGTCACCTTGAAAGGAAGAGGTATTGTCGGCGGTGGCTCTAACGTGATTATTAGAAACAATGTAATCTTTACAGAATCAGGTTCAGGAGTTTATGAAAAAGATGAAGGCACTGGCCTATTGGTAGAAAATAACAATATCACTTCAGATTCCGGTGTTGGTGTTTTGATTGAAAAATTAAGTTCAAAAAGAATGCCGAAAAATGTAACAATTGTTGCAAACACCATTTCAACCAATAATAAATATGCAATTGATGCTTCAGGAGTACAAGCTGACACTTCCGTAATTGAAGATAACATAATTGAAAGCGGAAAATTAATCAATTCTCCTGCTGGAGTGATAGATACTTCAAAACCAACTTACATCTATAAGGGAAAAACCCATACAATCACTCCTGAAAATATTCGTAGCTATATTAATGACAATGGTGGTTTAACTTCTGAAATCAGTGATAATGATATTTTAAACTTTGAGGGTACATTTAGAAATGAAGTCATATATGTTACAAAAGCAGTCAAAATCACTGGAAAAAGTCCAATATTTTATAATTCCACTTTCAAAGTCACATGTGGCAATGTATTAATTGAAAATTTAACAATAATTAATAATGAAGCTGAAAGGGTTAACGCCTGGGGTATTTTTGTAAACCAGGCTCAAGGTGTTAGAATTCAAAATAACAATATTAGAGTAACAGACCCAAAAGCTTCTTATGCAATTTATGTCTTGCAATCAAGTGATGTTGATGTATTGAACAACGTATTATACTCTGAAGGGGATTACTTAACATTTACACTGCTTGCATATGCATGCGAAGATTGTAACTTCGCAAATAATGTCATTCGTACAGTAGGTACCGGTGAATCATATCAGTTCTCACCTGAAAAATGCATTGATGGAAATGAACTTGTAATCAACGGCAGATCCTACTGTTTGGATGGTAATGAGCTTGTCATTGATGGAGTAAGCTATCGCTTAAACGGTACTGAATTAATAATCGATGGCCAAACATATTGTTTGGATGGTAATGAGCTTGTTATTGATGGTGTTCATTATTGTTTGGATGGC
>JAUNXN010000135.1 GCA_030539795.1 Methanobrevibacter sp. | reverse complement strand
GTTGTCAACCTTCACAACAAGGATGTTCCTTTCACAGCAATGCAGAAAGCATTTTCAGTTGGAGCCATCGGAACAAAAAACAAAAGAAGACTTGTCCCGACACGCTGGTCAATTACAGCATGCGATTCTACCCTTGCTGATGAATTTTTAAAGGAAGTCAGGAAATTCGACAGACTGGACACATATAGGGTCTTTGAGTTTGGTGCGCTGAACAATTATTATGTGATAATATTGACACCGACCGAATGGCAATATGAATGGTATGAAGCCTTTATCAAACTAATGAAAAATGAAGAACTGATATTTTCAGACTACGAAACCAATGGCGGCAAAAAGGAATATTCAAGAGTTGGCGGATGCTATTACACCGCAAAGATGGTGGTCCTTGATTACCTAATGCAAATCAAAAAGCAATCCGGACTTATAATTTTGAGAGAAGCCTATGACGGATATGTTCCATTAGGTGTTTTCAATGTAAGGGAAAATATCAAGGAAGCAATGCTTAGACCTTACTTGGAATTTGAAACTCTGGAAAAATGTTTGGAGTATGCAGGAACAAAATTAAGAATACCTATCAACAGATATGTAAAACAGGGAACATTGCTGAATGAAATGCTTCACACAAAGCAGACCACATTGGATATGTACTTCAAAAGAGGATAATATGTTTAAATTCAAATCACCTTGCGAAAAAACCAGGCAAATAATGTCAAAAGTCGCATCCGGCGAGATTAATGATATTGATTTTGAGAAAAGTTGCATCGACAAAATCAAAGATTTGACCGGGCATGACCAAGTAAGGATTACCTCAAGCGGGAACAACAGCATTTTCATTGCGCTTTCAGCCGTTGAAGGTGACATCATCATTCCGGATCAGGGAGGATGGCATGGCTTCAAGCAGATTGCAAAATTTTTAAACAAAAACATTGTCCCATTAAAAACCGATTTGGGCCTTATCAATACAGATTATATTGATGAATTGGACATCAAGGAAAACTCTGCGCTGATTTACACAAGTTTTGCTGGATACTGTGCGGAACAGGACACCAAAGCAATTTCCAGATACTGCAAAAATAAAGATATCACAACCATTGAAGATGCCTCTGCGGGAATTGGAGATAAGGAAAACAAATTAGGAAGATATTCAGACATTATACTCGCATCAACCGGTTCGCCTAAGATAATCAATGTTGGAAGCGGAGGATTTATCTCAACAGACAATGAAGAGCTTTTCAAAAAAACATCACTGCCTCAAAAATTAAGCAAAACATCACAGATTGTATGCAGCGGTATAGATAGCGAACTTGAAGATGTTGGGGAAAAATTAGAACTTACATTAAATGCAACAGACTATCTAAAAAAACACCTCGAAGATGCAATTCATGCCGATAAAAGGGGAGTCAATGTAATCATTCCGCATGAGGATGCTAAATCCATAAGCTGGAATCTCAAAAAATCATTAACGACCGATAAGAGCGGATTTGTTACAACATGTCCAAACTACAATCGAATAAAGCAAAAAGCTATTGCAATAGAAATAAAAAATTTAGACTATTCATGTCTTAAAGAAGAATGTTTGGACAAAATTATCGAAGAATTAAAAATTAATAATCTACAGTAAGCTTAGTTATCCTGTCAATTATAATCTCTTCCATTGACATGCTTTTTAACTCATCATCGCTGATTTTATAAATTTCAGCCAAGTGTTCATAATCCGGTGTGAAGACACTTTCGTCCGGTGTAAAAACAGATGACAACTCAGTGGTGTAATCTTCACAGTTTATCAAAATTGCACATAAGTTCATTTCACCCTCTTTCAAACCTAAGATTTTAAAGGCCTTGGAAATTTGTCTTTGGGCAGAACATCTCAATGCAATTTCCACACTGATATCCTTTGCCAGATTTTCACCTCTTTCGAATGCAAGAAATGCCTGATTGACACCATGAACAATATGATTTTTGGAAACAATAGAATCCGCATTTAAAAGTTGGATTATTTCATCATCTTTTTTGATACTATTAATTAAATTAAGTGTTTCTTCAACAGAATTGATTGTTGCTCTAAAACCTAATATTTGAAGATTATCCATATACATGCTAACACCTAATCACGCAATAGTCTATTAACTCCAGCGATGTATGCTTTCACACTTGCATTGATAATGTCAGGTTCAGTACCTCTGGCGGATACAACCTTATCACCTTTCTGCAACTTGATGATTACATCGATGAATGCGTCGGTACCTCCGGTGATTGCATCTACGTGATACTCGATCAAATCAACATCACTGAAAACTTCCAATGTTTTCAATGCATTGATGGCCGCATCAACAGGACCCAGACCTACACCTGCATTAAGAATTTCATCATCATCAAAAGTGATTTTAACAGAAGCGGTAGGCATGACCTTGTTTCCTGAAACGATAGTCAATTCATCAAGCTTAATCCTATCCTCATGATTGATTTCCAAAACATTATCCGCAATTGCCTGCAAATCGACATCAGTGACTGTTTTACCCTTATCCGCCAAATCCTTAATGTCATTGCATATCTGTTGCAGTTGAGTCTTATCCACATTTAAACCCAATTCCTTAAGACGATTATCCAAACCATGAGTACCCATATGCTTGCCGATGACAAATCTGCGTTTTCTTCCAACGAGTTCAGGAGTCATAGGCTCATAAGTGGCGGAATTTTTTATTATTCCATCTGAATGAATGCCTGATTCATGGGCAAATGCATTTTCACCGACAATTGCCTTATTCGGCTGAATGTAGACACCGGTGGATCTTGCAACCAATTTGGAAATGTCATATATCTCATTGATTTTGACATTGGTTGAAAATTCAGGCAATAATCTGTCAATGCTGACAACACATTCCTCAAAGGAGGTGTTGCCCGCTCTCTCGCCTATACCGTTGATAGTGGAATGGAATTCAGTTGCGCCACCTTTCAAAGCGGATAAAGTATTGGCAACAGCAAGGCCAAAGTCATTATGGCAGTGAACTGCAACAGGCACTTTAATATCATTCAGTTTACTGAACAACTCAAAAGAAGTGTCAGGGGTCAATATGCCCACAGTATCACATACGCAAACTCTATCAGCCTTATGTTCGATGGCATTTTCAAATACTAATTTTAAAAAATCAACATCGCTTCTTGAAGCGTCTTCTGCAGACAGTTCTACAACTAATCCATGGTCTTTACAATAATCAACAGCAGCATTAGATAATTCAATGAGCTTATCAGGAGTGGTTTTTAATTTATCTGAAATATGTAACTCTGAAGTTGGAACAACAAGGTTAACGCAATCCACATCACAATCCAAACAATAATCAATATCACCGGTCAACGGCCTGGAAAAACTTAAGATTTCTGCATTGAATCCCTGTTGAGTAATTCCCTTAATGGATTCCCTTTCACCTTCTGAAGTAATTGCTGAACCTGCCTCAATAAAATCAACACCGATTTCATCCAACTTGGTTGCAATTCTTAATTTTTCCAAAGGAGTTAAAGAAACACCAGGAGTCTGTTCTCCATCACGCAATGTTGTATCTAATACTTTAATATTCAAAAAATCACCAAAAATTATGCAATAGATGTATTAAGCAACGAAATAATTATAAAAAAACAGATAAAAAGAAATAGATAATAATTGTAATAGAAGGCTTGCAGCGAAATGAAATTCCCATAGAAAACCATAGTACACAAACAA
>JAUNXN010000134.1 GCA_030539795.1 Methanobrevibacter sp. | reverse complement strand
TTTTTTTATATTTTTTTTATTAATTTTGTTTATAAGCCCCTCGTGTTCAAAAAAAATTTTTTTATTTATATCCTGTTTGTATAATATTCATTAATTTTCTATCACTGTTTAATATTTATATATTGATAATGTAAAATTTTATATACATCAATCACAAATATTTATATGGTGAATTAAATATGGAGAATAATACAATTTTTGTTGGAAGTAAACCTGTAATGAATTACGTTTTAGCAGTAGTTACTCAGTTTAATGAAGGTTCTGATAGTGTTGTTCTTCGTGCAAGAGGAAAAGCTATTAGTCGTGCAGTAGATGCTGCCGAAATCGTAAGAAATAGGTTTGTTCCTGATTCAGAGGTTACAGATATTCAAATTTCCACTGAAGAAATTGAAAACTATAACCATGAAAAAACAAATGTATCTATTATAGAAATTTTAATTGAAAAGAGTGCTTAAGCTCTTTTTATTATAATTTCTTTAGAATATTCCTTTCAAACAAATATTTTGAAAGCAAGATGTTTGATGTTCCTTTTCCTTTGGCTTTCACTTTGTCTTTTTTTATCGCTTTTAAAACACTGTCTATGTCTTTTTCACAGTCGATTAAGCTATAGCAGTCACCGACAAATTTCCAATAGTGTGCATCGCTTGCACCAAGTCCGGGCAACTTTTCCCTGTTTGAAAGTTTTTTGGCTTTGCGGTTGCAGTAGCCGATAATGAATCTTGCATTTTTTGTTTCTATTGCATCAATTTTCAAATCATTATAGTCACTTTTGCACAGCAGCCCATGCCTGTAAAAGCAGTATGGATGTGGTATAATTGCAAGCCCACCTAAATCATGAATTCTGTCAATAGTATCTTGAGGTGATAAGTCACGAGGTACATTTTCCTCACACCCAAAACCAAGGATATGGCCATGTGTGGAAGAAATCTCAATAGATGGAATGGCTAATATATCTGTGTTTCTTGTTTTTTTCAAAACTTCACTTGTTCCGTCTACAGTATTGTGATCGCTTATAGCTATTATATCGATATTCCTGTTTTTTGCGGTTTCAAGAATATCGTCGATTTTCGAATTTGAGTCGGGTGAATATTCACTATGAATATGAGAATCCATTTTCAACATTGTAATCTATCCCAATACGGTTTTGATCAATCCTATGGTTCCGGTCATCATAACATCCCCTCCGGGGGCTGCGTGATGCCAATCGAGATTTGTCTTTTCAATCAACTCCCTTTTCGGTCCGCTCACTATGACCTTTTCTATTTTTGAAATAGGGTTTAATACATGGGCGCCATGTCCGAAGTCCTCATGAACTTCCTCATGGGTAATTTCGCCGGAAGCCAATCTTTTAATGTATCTTTCAAGAGATTCGCCGGTAAGGCTGGATGTGTGATGCTCGAAGACTCCCTGAATTTTGCCGTCTTCAATTGATGCCGCTGTAGTGTGGCCGTTTCCAATGTCAATTACAATGAAGCTGTTCAGTTTCATTGCCACTTCATCATAGCACATTCCAGCTATTGATGCAAATTTGGTATCCATCACCAACGGCAGCTCTTCAATTCCCTCTTTTGCGACCTGTCTTCTTACGGCCTGCATCCTTGTAAAGTATTCCGGAACGTCTTTTTTAAAGCCGAATTCCAATGGTGAAATAGGTTGTGATACCTTTTGCCTGATTTTTTCAAATCTGAAGTCCCTGTCACCCATATTTTCATTGTAGCCATGGTCCTGAACCGCAATTGCAATCCTGTCGAAGTCGAATTCCAGATCGTAGCCAAGCAAAAATTCTGCGAGTTTTGTAATGTCAATATCTCCGAGTGTTATTTTGCTGTAGTCCTTATATTCCTTTGAATCATCAGCAATTTCAATGCCGATTGCCTTTACCTGCTCTAAATTGTCACGAATTGTTTTTGCGCAGGTCGGTTCCATTACAACCTTATATCCTTTTTCCATATGTTCCTGGATACTTCTTTTTATCTTTCCACCGCCCATTATTTCTCCGTCGAAATAGATGTCGTTTTCGATTTCCCTTATCTGTTGGGATATGTATAGGTGTGGAGACGGAAGGACAATCTTTATTGAGTTTTCCAGTTCCTTTTCGGTATCGTAAATCATTATGTCTTGGGTTCCTGTTCCCACATCAATAGCTAATATTCTCATGTTTTTAGATTGTTTTTTATATTATTAATATATTTCATAGTACATTTTTGTACAACAAAGCTTTAAATAGTACATCATACAATTTATAATTATGACTTATAAAATTGAATTATCATCAGACGATGTGCCAAAGCAATGGTACAATATGCTTGCGGATTTGCCTAGCGAGCTTCCGGCTCCAAAAAACAGTGAAGGAAAAGACCAAATCTCAGCATTACAACTCGCGTTTACAAAATCTGCTTTAGAACAGGAATTTGCAACTGACCGCTATATCAACATTCCTAATGAAGTTAGAGAATTATATATGGAAATGGGAAGGCCTACTCCTCTCGTCAGGGCAAATAAGCTTGAAGAGTACTTGAACACTCCCGCTAAAATTTTCTTTAAAAGGGAGGATACTTCTCCGACAGGATCCCACAAGTTGAATTCTGCCATTCCTCAAGCATATTTTGCTAAAAAAGAAGGTGTTGAAAGATTAACAACCGAAACCGGTGCAGGCCAATGGGGTACCGCTTTATCACTTGCATGTAACCTCTTGGATTTGGAATGTACCGTTTATATGGTTAAAGTTTCATTCAATCAAAAGCCTGACAGGAAAAACATCATGAACATCTACGACGGAAACGTTTACGCTTCACCTAGTGAAAACACCAAGGTCGGCCGTGAAGTCCTGGCAGAAAATCCGGACCATCCGGGTTCTTTAGGCGTCGCCATTTCCGAAGCTATGGAAGAGGCACTGGAAAACGACAATGTCAAATATTCCTTGGGAAGCGTTTTAAACCACGTCATGCTTCATCAAACCATTATTGGCCAGGAACTCAAAACCCAATTGGAAATTGCAGAGGAAACTCCTGACGTAATGATTGCCTGTGCAGGCGGTGGAAGTAACTTTGCCGGATCATTGTTCCCATTCATCAAGGATAAAATCGATGGAAACTCCGATACCCAATTCATTGCCGTTGAACCTACTGCATGCCCAACCCTTACACAGGGAAGCTATGACTATGACTTCGGCGATTCCAACGGATTTACTCCTATGCTTAAGATGTTTACCTTAGGACATGATTTTGTAGCCCCTTCCGTTCATGCCGGCGGATTGAGATACCATGGTATGTCACCTATTGTTTCCCTTTTAGCTAAAGAAGGCTATATTGACCCTAAAGCAGTACATCAAAGGGATTGCTTTGAAGCTGGAATTACATTTGCCCGTACCCAAGGTATTCTTCCGGCTCCTGAAACTACTCATGCTATCCGTGCTGCTATCGACGAAGCTATTAAGTGCAAAGAGACAGGCGAAGAGAAAACCATTGTATTGAACTTCTCCGGCCATGGAATGTTGGACTTGAAAGGATATGCAAGCTATTTTGAAGGAACAATGCAAAACGCTAAATAATTTCCTTCTTTTATTTTTTTAATTTTCATTACTTATAACTTATAACTTATTATTTTTAGCTATTTCTTATAACTTATAACTGTTAACTTATTTGTGAAAACAAATACTTTATAAGAGAGAAGTTATAAAATATAACTTATTTGTTAAAAGTTAGTTATGATAAGTTATTTCT
>JAUNXN010000133.1 GCA_030539795.1 Methanobrevibacter sp. | reverse complement strand
ATATATTATCAAATATTGTTGACTAAATTTAATCAACTTATTAGAATATTTAATTTATGGTGGAAAAATAATATGTTGGAAGAATTCATGCCTTTTATGGGGCTAATAATTTTTGGGAATATCGAAAACCTCATCTTGTCTTCACAGGGTGTCGTTAATGGTGTGGACCCTAAAGTATTGGGTGGTTTGAGCGTACTCGTTGTAATAATCTGGTTAATATTAGGTACGGTTTTGACAGATATGGCTATGCAATATGCAAACGTCATTAACTTTATCGGAGGACTTGCAATATTCATATTGGGTATTCAAGCAGTTTATGGAGCTGTAAAAAATATTAAATCAAAAGGGGGCAATTAATCATGGTTAACTTAAGGGATTATGCTCAATTTTCTGGTTTGCTTATTTTTGGAAACATTGAAAACCTGATTTTGGCATCACAAGGTGCGGTGGCTCATGTAAATCCATACATCCTTGGTGGTTTAAGTTTAATTTTAGTTATAATATGGTTTTTAATAGGAACATATGGAACCAAGATGGCTATTAAGTATGCAGACTACATCGAAATCATTGGTGGTGTGGCCATTATAATTTTAGGTCTGCAATCCATGCTTGAAGCTGTGGGAGTACTCTAATTATTTTTTTTTAAAAAATAAGCAGAGTTTATTCTACAACTAATTGTTGTTATAATAACCCTGTTTTGTTGATGTGTTAATATGTGGAATTCCACTTCTTTAAATCATCAACATTTCTAAACTTCTATTTTTTTAAAGATATCTGATTAGTAGTTAGCGTCACAGAATCAGTATCCTAATTTAAGAACTTCCCCATAATTCATTAAAAATAGAAAAATGTAGATGAAATAATCATCTACTTGACTTAACTGTTGTTTTGATGCTGTCTTTGGAGTAGTTGACTTTTTAAGATTTAGTGTACGACGTAACTATCAGCTATGGATGAATTACCCCTTCAGGAATTCCGTATTCGCTATAATTTTGAGCGATTTTATCGACAGTTCCATCTTTAAACATTTCATCTAAAGTTTTTTGAACTTGATCACGTAACTCGGTGTTTCCTTTTTTAAATCCAATGCCGTAATTTTCATGTGCAATGCTTTTATTCAATAGCTTAAGGTCTTCATTCTCAATTGCCAGATAATTTGCCAATCCGCTGTCTACAAATATTCCGTCACAAACTCCTGAGTTTAAATCCATCAGTGCAGTATTGTATCCGTCAACTTCAACAATTTCATTATAAGTGTTATTTAATGTTACATTATTTTTGATGTTGTCCAAAACGGAAGTTCCAGCCTGAATTTCCAGAGTCTTGCCTTTCAAATCATCTAATGTGTTTATATTTGAATCAGATTTCACAATGATGTAAGGGGTATTTTTAAAGTATGGATCTGACCAGGTATAGTCATTTTCTCTTCCATCTATTGTAAATTCGCTCCAAATACAATCGATTTCACCGCTGTCTAATTCTAATTTTTTGCTGGTCCAATCAATAACAGGCTGTAGTTTTAATGTCCAGTTGTTTCTTTTACAAACTTCTTTAGCTAGTTCAATGTCAAAGCCAGTATAATCTCCATTCCCATCTTTGTATCCAAATGGTGGAAATTGCGCATTAAAACCCATAATTAGATTATCATCGGTATTTGTTTGGTTTGCTTCATCGCTATTGTAAAAATCAAACATATTTTCGGCACTTACTGCACTTATCATTAAAAATAATACCAATACAGCCGTTAAAGTAAAAATTACTTTTTTATTTATTCATAATCCCTCATAATTTTTTTAAATTATATTTATTATTTATTTTATTTATTATATTAATTAATTTATAATTTTTTTTTGAAAAATGTTAAATAGTTGGCAAATTGATGAAGTTGTTTATAGTCCATTATTAAATTTTTAAAATGTTTTGCAATATGCCGATTAGGAAATGCTCTCAATATCGGGTTTGCACCTGTCATGAAATCTGAGGTATGCGAACTATTTTATTTGTTTAAAACGAACAGTTTGTGTGTGTTTCTTTTTTATTTATTAAATAATGTTCAATTTTTCTCTATAAAATTTAGTATTTTGAACAATTTTCATTTAATAGTTATATTTATTAACCAAATAATATCAAAAATAAAATTATATATTGGAGGATAGCATGAGTGAACAAAAACCAATTCAGATTTTTTCAAACTTGAACGATAACATTGGTGTGAATGTTGTTAAAAGTCCAGTAAAACTTACAATCCTTGAAATGCTAAGAGACCATGATATGGAATTTGATGAAATAGTCAGCAATACCGGTAAATCCAAGTCAACAGTTTCAGTTCATTTAAAAGGTTTAAGAGAAAAAGGCATAATTTCATATAGGGTCAATCCTGATGATAATAGAAAAAAAATATTCTATCTAAATTCAAAATATATCGGCTCCGTAAACATAACCGAGCCAAAAGAAATTGAAGAAACCCAATCCGATTATCTAATTAAACATATTGTTGAGGAGGATGCTGAATTTTCAACTTTATTGTTCCACACATTAAAAGCGATGCTTATTCAGGAAGGAATAAACATCGATCCTATCTTGCAGTCAACTGGAAACAGCATTGGAAAAGCTATTTTTAATACATTATATGATGATGACCTGGATGTCTTCATGGAGAACATTGCCGCATTTTGGCAACGAAAAGGCCTTGGAAGAATCACTTATAAAATCGGTCAGATAATCAAAGTCACAACATATGACTGTTTTGAATGTGAATTGCTTCCGAAAACTGGAAAACCGGCTTGTTTTTTAGATACTGGTATTCTTGAAGGCTTATTCACAGAATTCTTTAATCTGCCGGTCAGCGTAATTGAAACACAATGCTATACTATGGGTGATGGGAAGTGTGTTTTTGAGGTAGAACCTCTTAACACAAAATCTTACTAATCATCGAATTTTATTATTGTTGTTGTGAGATAAGGTTTTTCGTGGGAAAATCCTTCAATTATTTTTTCGTTTTCACGTGTACAGTTTTGCACGGAATAAATTTCTTTTTCCCTTTCTTTTTCCTCAATGCTTTTTTCAAGATCATTTGTGTTTCTTGAAGCTTTCATAAGCACAATGGAATCACTATACTCCAGAACCTCTTCTAATCTATCATCAATTTTAGGAACAACAGTTAAAATTTGGTTCTGTTCAACTAAAGCCTTGTTTCTAGCGGCCGCACATGCTGTAAATGAGGTTATTCCAGGAATGGTTTCAATTTCGTATTCGCCGATTAATCTTTTTTGCACATATGAATATGTGCTGAATATTGAAGTGTCGCCGAGAGTGACAAAAGCAACATCCCTTCCGCTGTCTAGATATTGCGCTATCATTTCAGCTGCGCTGTCCCATATCTTTTCAAGTTCGCTTTTGTCTTCAATCATTGGAAAAATAGGTGCAACCACCATTAATCTTTTATAATCATCTCTTTTTTCAAGTATAGGCTTTACAATTGACAATGCAATGCTGTCTTTTTCTTTTGAAGATTTTGGTGAGAATACTACTGGGACACTTTCCAATATTCTTGCCGCTTTGAGAGTAAGCAATTCAGTATCACCAGGTCCAACACCAATTCCATATAATTTTCCTTTTTCTGCCATATAATCACTTTAAATACAATTCTTTATTTTAAATATTATTTTGCAAATGCTCTTTCTATAATTTATTTATAGTATACTCATCTAATATATTTTTAATGTCAAATTCTATGTTTTGTCCAAATTGCGGAATG
>JAUNXN010000132.1 GCA_030539795.1 Methanobrevibacter sp. | reverse complement strand
ACTATCGGTTCAGGGGTTTTGCTGTATGATGATGTACCCTCCGATACAAGAGTATTGGTAAAACAAGATCATATCATTCAAGATAAGAAAAAAATACGTAAAGATTAATCGGCGATATTATGGAAAATAAAAAAGACTCTATTGTAATATGCCCTGGCGCACAAGTATTCGGTGATGTTGAATTAGGTGAAAACGTATCTGTATGGCATGGTGCCGTAATAAGAGGAGATACAGACTCAATTACAATTGGCGATAATTCTAATGTCCAGGATAATTGTGTTGTTCACTGCACTCGTGGATTTCCAGTTGTAATTGGAGAAAATGTCTCCATTGGACATGGTGCTGTTGTCCATGGCTGCAAGCTTGATGATAATGTTTTGATTGGAATGAACGCCACCGTATTGAACGGTGCCCACATTTCCAAAAACTGCATTGTCGGTGCAGGTGCCGTTGTCAGTGAAGGAAAGGAATTCCCTGAAGGCAGTCTGATTTTAGGCGTTCCGGCAAAGGCAGTTAAGCAGCTTAGCCCAGAACAGGTGCAGCTTATTCAGAATAATGCGGATAATTATGTAAAACTTTCCAAACAGTATAAGGAAGATTAGATTATGAAGGCAAGAAAGATTGTAGATGAAATGGATTCATATGTGCCGGGCAGATCCCAAGACGAGATTGCTCAGGATTTTAACCTAAAAAAGGAAGACATTATTAAATTGGGTTCTAATGAAAACCCATGGGGTCCTTCTCCAAAAGCTATGGAAGCTATTAAGGATGAAATCAAAGCGATAAACAGGTATCCTGAATCACAACTGCATGAGCTTGTATCTGAAATTGCAGAATATTCTGGTGTCGAAGAATCCCAGGTGATCATTGGGGGGGATGGCGCTGATGAAATCATTGACGTTTTGGCAAAGACATTCATTGATGAAGGCGATGAATTCATTGTTCCTTTGCCATCTTACATGTATTATGAATACCTATTGAAGCAATATGGTGCAAATCCGGTTTATGCGAGATGGGATTTGGATGAAAATAAATTGGATGTGGAATCTATTTTTGATGCGATAAGCGATAAAACTAAGATGATTTTCCTCTGCAGTCCAAATAATCCGACCGGAACCTTGATTGATAAAGAGGTATTGGTTGAAATCGCCTCTAAAAATCCTGAAATTTTGATTGTCATTGATGAAGCTTACTTTGAGTACTCTGAAGTTACAAATAAAGATTTGATAAACGATTTTGATAATGTATTCATTATTCGCACAATGTCAAAAGTATTGGGCCTTGCAGGCATGAGAATAGGATATGGCCTTGCTTGTGCCGAAATCATAGAATTCATGCACAGAATCAAACCGGTATTTTCCCTTACAAGATTATCTTTCGTGGCTGCCCTCAACACATTCAGGGATAAGGCCTACATCGAGGAATCCATCAAAAAAGGAATTGAATCAAGACAATACCTATATGATGAGGTTTCTAAAATCGATGGATTAAATGTATTTCCATCAAAATCAAATTTCATGCTGATAAATGTAAAAGATACTGGTTTTACAGCAAGCGAATTGGCTTTGGAGCTCATGAAAAAAGGCATTATAGTAAGAGACTGCACATCATTTAAAGGTCTCGACGAATACTGGATCAGGATTAGTATCTGTACTTTGGATGAGGATAAAAAATTCATTGAAATATTAAAAGAGGTTTTAAACTGATGTATATTGGTGGAACTGTCATATCTTCCGTTGAATTTCATGGAAATATGTCTTTGGTTATTTTCATGTCAAAATGCCCATTGGCCTGCAGATATTGTCATAATGTGGAGCTTTTAGAAGACAATACTGAATGGTCTTTTGAGAAAGTAAAACATGAAATAGATTCATCAGCCGACTTTTTGGATGCTGTCGTAATTTCAGGCGGAGAGCCCCTGGTGCAGGTTGATGCAGTAATAGAGATATTGAAGCATGTTCGCCAGATCGGTTTGAAGACTAAGCTGGATACCAGCGGAATTTATCCGGACCATCTCAAAAAGATATTGGATTTGGATTTATTGGATTATGTTTCCCTTGATGTAAAGACAACATTTTCAAAATACAGAAAGATTACCGGAGCCAATGTAGGTTTTCAAGTTAAAAAATCAATGGATTTGATAAACCAGGCCGGAGTTCATCTTGAAGTGAGAACAACCTATGTTCCAACATTACATACCAAAAAGGACATCAAGAACCTAGTCGATGAAATCGAAGCGGAAATCTATACGATTCAGCAGTTCAGAAATAAGAATGTTCTGGACCCTGCTTTGGAAAAGGTTGAAGTTCCAAACCCTCACGATTTGGCAAAATTGGCCGAAGAGATTAAACCTTATTTTGACGGGATAGTCAAGGTCAAGTCAGCGGAATTTGGAGAGCAGATAATTTAAGTAAGGTGTCAAAATGCCAATTTTATCATTTTCAAGCAATGACATAGATGTCATCACTGGTAAGAAAACCAGAACAATACGCAAAGCGTGGAAAACCCCTCTTAAAGTGGGGGATAGGCTTTATTGTTACTGGAATCTTGTTTCCAAAGAGAAAATGAAAATTTTTGAAGCGTTTGTCACCGACATTGAAGACATTCCTTTTGAAGATATTGAAGGCAATGATGAATTGGCTCGCCAGGAAGGATTTAAGGATTCCAAAGACATGTTGCGGGAATTCAAAAAGATGTACGGCGGCAAAATCGACCCTTCAGAAAAATTTCAGATAATCTATTTTGAAAAGATCCACATTGACGATTGGAAAGGCGACAAGATAGATGAAAAGGCAATGATTACAAAAAGGGCAGACATTCTCTTTGACAGCGGAAAGTTCGACAAATCCACAATGTGTTATGACGCCGCCTTAAAGCTTGACCCCACTGATGTCTATCTGCTGAACAAGCAGGGGGATAATCTGTCAAGGTTGGGCAGGTTCATCGATGCCATCGAATGTTATGACAAGGCATTGGAAATCGAGCCGGACAACATTTACATTTTAAACAACAAAGCTATTGCGCTTCTCAATTCAGGAAACATCAACGAGGCATATAAGGTAAGCACTATAGCCTATAACTATAGGCCAAGCAGTCCGATTGTCCTTTATTGGAGAGGATTCATTTTGGAAATGCTCGGAAGATACGATCAGGCGTTGAGGGTATATGACAAGCTCATAGTCATTGACAGCGAAAACCCTGAGGTCTGGAACTCCCGAGGCAACCTGTTGACCGACATGGGAAGGCTTGAAGAAGCTATCGAATCTTTTGACAGGGCGGTTGAAGTCTGTTTGGATGATTCCGAGATGGATGCAAGTGCCATAAACAGGATGGGCAATGCATACATTGATTTGGGAATGTTGGATGATGCTTTGGATTGTTTCAATAAGGCAATATCTTTAGAAAAGCATAACATTGACTTTTTACTCAATAAAGGTGTCGTGTTAATGGAATTGGGTAAATTTGAAGAGGCTGTTGACAGCTTTAACAAAGTATTGCTTAGAAATCCTGATAATGAGGATGCATTTTTCTTAAAAGAAGAATGTTTGGAAAACTTTTAGCTATTTTTGATAATTCAGATAGATGGCGTCAAAACAATTTTCTTATTTTCAATAGCACTTATTTTATTTTAAAAAGAGATGTATTTTGATAAATAGTTTCATGAAAAATAGCTATTTGATTTAAGCTACTTTCCATTTAATTGAAACAAATTTTTTAGGAATTTATTTTTTATATTTTTTGATTAGACCGATTCCCC
>JAUNXN010000131.1 GCA_030539795.1 Methanobrevibacter sp. | reverse complement strand
AAAAAAGTTAAAAAAAATCTCTTAAAGTTTATATATGACATTCAATAAACAAATGTTACATGGAACTTAGAGATTTAATATTTATAATTGCCGCTATTCTAATAGCTGTTGTATTGCTTAAATTGTTTATGTGGTTATTGCCAGTAATTGTAGTGTTACTTATAGCATTCTTTATTTATGTTTTCTTGCAAGAACGTTATAACTACTGAATATCGGTAAATGCGGAAGTTGCAGCAACTGCACCTTCTCCACATGCCACAACCCATTGCTTTAAGCCAACACAAACATCACCAATGGCATACACATAGTCAATATTTGTTTTTTGGTCTTTATCGATGATTATGTGTCCGGACTCGTCCAGATTGACTCCTAGTTGTTCTGCCAATTCAGTGTGCGGAATATATCCGACGCTTACGAAAACACCATTTATAGGCATTTCTTTCAGTTCGCTAGTTTGAGTGTCCTTTAAAACCACAGATTCGACAAGCATATTTCCTTTTATTTCATCAACAGTGGCATTTAGGATAGTGTTGATATCAACTTCCTTTATCATGTCCTGCAAGTGCTTTTGGGCTCTGAATTCATCTCTTCTGTGTACTATTGTAACATTTGCCCCCAGGTTTTTAAGGTATAATGCCTCTTGAAGGGCACTGTTTCCTCCGCCAACCATGATTATGTCACGTCCGGCAAAGAAAAATCCGTCGCAGGTTGCACAGTAGCTCACGCCTTTTCCCTTAAATTCCTCTTCTCCTTTTGCACCCAATTGCCTGTGTGAGCTTCCAGTCGCTAAAATGATGGTTTTGGATTGATAGGTATCTTTGCTTGTTTTGACTGTGAATCTGTATTTGTCATCGGTTTTTGCAATTTCAGTTACCTCTTCCATTTCATGGAGGTCGCAGTTTTTTGTGGCCTGCGCTTTCATCTTTTCGATGAGTTCCAAACCTGAAATATTGTCAAAGCCAGGGTAATTCTCCATTTCCGGAACTTCACGGCCCAATCCCCCTGCAAGATCCTTGTCGATAATCAGATTTTTTGTTCCTTGTCTTCCTGCATAGATTCCGGCAGTCAATCCGCCCGGACCCGCTCCGATGATAATGATGTCATATTGATTCATGTTAAAACCTCAAATTTTGCCATTACTCAAATAATTCAATTAAATAAAAAAATATTAAAAAAAGTCAAATTAATGTCTTATTGCAGAGAAGAAATCCCTACAATATTCCATTTAGACATTAAAATAATTCGATTTTGTGTCTCTATAGAGCTTTACTTTAAAAGTAACTCTCTTGTATAATCATTATCATCAAATATTATATATACTTATCTATATAAGAAGTAATTAAACAGTAGCCATCTCCAGGAAAAAAGCCTCACGAAAACTTAGTTTTCAAAGCCCATCATTAACTTGTTTATGTTTAATTACAAATTAGACGAGATGTGAATATGAGTAATTATCTTCTTTTGTTAGAATCAATTAATAATTTAATAATTGAAAAAATATTAAACAAGTATGATCCAATTGTGAAGATAATTAACTCCACCATTCTCACCTCCATTAGAGACATGGAGAAAATCAATACAGCAAAATGGAAAAACTGAACTGATAAATGAATAAACATTGCTTAAAAAGAATAATTCCATGATTATTCGCCTCCCATAATCGAATTATTTTGAGGCTTTTTACTAACTAAAATATGCTTCAAATATTATTTAAAGCTTGTTGAATCCAGTTTGTAAAATTGTGGTCATTTAAACATTCCATATTGTGTTTACAACAATTCATTGTTAAAGAATTATAAAAAAAAGCATTTTTTTGGGTTATTTTTATATTGTTGTAAAATTTTTGGTAAAGTTTTGCATAAAAAAAGAAAAAGATTATGCATCCAAAAGGACGCATATTTTTATTCATAGTCTATTCCGATCGTTTTTGCAGCTTTTTTGCCGTTGAACACATCTACATCAAACGCTTTGTTTTGGAATGAAATGATTATTGTACAGATTGCGTCTCCAGTCACGTTTACTGCAGTTCTGAACATATCCAATATGTGGTCGATTCCGAAGATTATACCTATTGCTTCAACCGGCAGACCTACTGAGTTGAATACCATAGTTAGGGTAACAAGTCCCACTGAAGGAACGCCTGCAGTTCCTATTGAAGCCATAACGGCGGTGAAAATTACGGTAAGAAGTCCTGCCATTGTCAGATCCATACCATATGCCTGTGCAGCAAACATAACGGCACATCCCTGCATGATAGCGGTTCCGTCCATGTTGATTGTTGCACCTAATGGAATTGTAAATGATGAGATTTCCGGTGAAACACCCATTTCAGATACCTTTTCCATGTTGATAGGTATAGTTGCATTGGATGTTGATGATGAAAATGCAAAGAACATTACAGATACGAACTTCTTGAAGAACCGGATAGGGTTTAGTCTGGTAAATAGTACAAGCAGTGACGGATATACGAGGAATGCCTGTATTGCAAGGCCTATGAGAACGCATATGATGTATTTTCCCAGAGGCAGAAGGCCTTCAAATCCTAAACCTGCAAAGGTTTTTGCCATTAGACAGAATACGCCTATAGGAGCGAATTTCATGACGAGTGATGTCAGCTCCATCATGATGTGGTTTGTCTGCTCGAAAAATTTGGTAACGATTTCCACCTCTTCCTTTAATTTGGCCAGGATTATACCAATAAGCAGTCCGAAGATAATCACGGGCAGCATGTCTCCGCTAGCCAAAGAGCTGAACGGGTTGTCCGGAACCATATTCAAGATGGTGTCGGTCATTGTCTGGTTAATAGTAACATTTGCCACATCTGCGCTTGCCACCATATTCAAACCTGCACCTGGCTGAATCAATGCACCTAATCCCAGTGCAATTGTAACGGCCAGTGCGGTTGTTATAAGATATATCAATATTGTTCGCCCGCCGATGGTACCGATCTTTCTGATATCAGAGATTGATGCTGCACCAACGACTATGGAACAGAATACGAGAGGTACAACCAGCATCTTCATTAATTTGATAAATAAAGTCCCGCCTAAGTAAAAAACATTGTCAATCAGGATTATATTTTTAATGAATGGGTCTGATACAAAAAAGTTTAAAAACAAACCCACAAGAAAACCTAAAATCATCCCAATCAATATCCAATTACTGAGACTGATGCTTTTTAGTTTGCTTATCATCATTTTCCCCCAACTTTTTTTATATATAATATTTGTTGCGGTTGTTTAATAAAGTATATGTAAAAAATTTAATAATGACTTCGACATATTAAATAATATGAATCGTATAGATGATGCAGTCAATTTATTTGAAAATGGTTATGTGTGTTCACAAGCGGTTTTTGCAGCGTTTTCCTCAGATTTTGGAGTTTCAAGGGAAGATGCGCTGAAAATTGGAGCCTGTTTTGGAAGCGGAATGCGCAAAGGCGAAGTCTGTGGGGCTTGCACAGGCGCCTTGATGGCATTGGGATTGAAATATGGTGATGAGAAGGCAAAAAGCAATGAGGTCTGTGAAAAATTTCTAGATGAGTTTAAAAGAGTTAACGGGTCTTATATCTGCAGGGATTTGCTAGAATGTGACATTTCAACAGAAGAGGGGGTTGAATTTGCCCTTGAACATAACCTGTTTAAGGAGTTCTGTCCTAAAATGGTTGAATCAGCAGCAGAAATTGTTGAAAAATTGATTTGAAGGTGATAACATGAAAACATGTCCGAATTGCGGTTCAGTGCTTGCAGACAATGAGCCTTACTGTGAAAATTG
>JAUNXN010000032.1:12238-14406 GCA_030539795.1 Methanobrevibacter sp. | reverse complement strand
AAAAAAAGTAAAAAAATAAAAACAATTATGGTGAAAATTGTTTTTATAATTCTAATCCATTAGCTTCATAGACATTGTCTAAAGCTTGGATTTCTTTAATAACTTCTTTTGGAATTTCTTTATCTAAAGTTAGAACCATGATGGCTTTGCCGCCTTTTTCATCTCTTCCAACTTGCATAATTCCAATGTTTACATTATGTTCGCCTAATTTGGTACCGATTTTTCCAATACTTCCAGGAACATCTTCATATTTTGCAATGAACATGTGTCCTTCAGGAATGACATCGACCCAATAATCATTTACTTTTAAAATTCTTGCTTCGTGCAATTGAGTTCCTTCAGCTGAAAAAACATCATCTTGGCTTTTTGCGATAACTTTAATCAATGATTCATATCCTTTAGCATTGTCTTTCCTGCCTTCAGTAATGCTAATTCCTCTGTCTTTTGCAACTAAAGCTGCATTAACTGCGTTAACAGGGGAACTTAAGTATGGGTTTACTGCACCTTGAATAACAGTTCTGGTCAATATTTCAAGGTTGTCGATTTCAGCTATTTCTCCGCTGTAAATAATCTCGATTTCTTTAATTTTGCCGTTAACTCCTTGAGAGATGAAACAACCTAATTTTTCACATAATTCCATATATGGAGCTAATTCAGCATAGGTATTTCTATCAATACGCGGCATGTTTAACACGTTTTTAGGAGTGTTTCCTTTTGCTAAATCAATGATTTCATCAGCCACGATAATTGCAGCATCCCTTTGCGCTTCTTTGGTTGAAGCTGCAATATGAGGAGTCAATACGATGTTGTCAAGTTCGAATAATTTTGAATCTTTAGCAGGTGGTTCCTCTTCGTATACATCAAGTGCAGCACCACCAATTTTATCATTTGCCAATGCATCATATAATGCATCTTCATCAATAACTCCACCACGAGCACAGTTAACAATGAATGCAGTGTCTTTCATTGTTTCAAACTGTTCTGTGGAAATTGAGTGCTTGGTTTCAGGTGTAAGAGGCACGTGAATGGTAATGAAGTCTGAATTTTTAAGCACGGTATCCAAATCGGTTAAAGCTACGCCCATTTGGTTTGCGACTTCTTCTGGCAAGTATGGATCATATGCCATTGCATCCATTCCAAAAGCTTTACATCTGTTGACAACCTGAGAACCGATTCTTCCCATTCCGATTACACCGAGGGTTTTGTTTCTTAATTCAACACCCATGAATTTTTTCTTTTCCCATTTACCTTCTTTTACAGATTTGTCTGCAATAGAAATTTTACGGGCCATGCTTAAAATCAATCCCATGGTATGTTCAGCTACTGTAACGGAAGTGGATTCGGGAGAGTTTACAACCATAATACCTTTTTCGGTTGCAGCATTGAGGTCAATGTTGTCAACTCCAACACCAGCTCTTGCAATAATCTGCAAATTGTCTGCTTTTTCAATAATGTCAGCAGTTAATTTTGTACGGCTTCTTACAATAATTCCATTGTATTCATGGATGGTATTTGCTAATTCTTCAGGAGTAATGCTTGTATCTATTACGACTTCAGCTACTTCCTTTAAATTTTCAATACCCTTTTCGTTAATAGCATCAGCAATAAGTACTTTCATTTTTTCACCATAATTTGTTAATTTGAAATGAATATTTAATAATAAATATTACTTAAATCTATGTGTTTTATAATATTTAAAATTAAATATAAATATCACATTTTTAGCATTTTGATAACAATTAAATATAATTTAAAATAAATTATTTGTAAATATTAAAATTTAGTGAGGTGTAACAATGGTATCTGTTGAAGAATTTGCAATTTCAACCGCAAACGATATTCCAGGATTTAAGATTATTGAAACTAAAGGTTTTATTTATGGTTTAACTGTTAGAAGCAGAGGTGCTGGTGGACAAATAGGTGCCGGCATCAAATCTCTTTTTGGTGGGGAAATCACCCAATACGTTAAGATGATGGAAGAATCAAGAGAAGAAGCATTGCATAGGGCAATTCAACACGCAAAAGAATTAGGCGCCAATGGAATTGTTGCAATCAGATTTGACTCAAATGAGATATCTGATGTAATGCAGGAAATCTTAGTTTACGGAACTGCCGTTGTAGTTGAAAAGGAATAGTGATATGATGTTTCTTGAGGATTTTGAATATAA
>JAUNXN010000032.1:0-12138 GCA_030539795.1 Methanobrevibacter sp. | reverse complement strand
CGATTGGGATGAGGATATTGATTTATTCAGCCAATATGACTGTCCGGTAATGCTTGTTGATGAGTTTATAACTGACGCTTATGACTGGGCTTTGACATCAAAAATCTTGAATAGAATTAATGATGCAGGCTCCCTTTCAGGTCTTGTTACTGCATTTCCATCAAAAACATCAGATTTGCTTCCGGACAATTTGGACATGGATTTATTTGATTTTTATATGATTCCGTATAATAGCCTTTCATATATGATGGATATCAGCGCATTCAATGCTTCCCAAAGGCAGGAATTTATAGAAAAAATAGTTAATTTAAATAAAAAGATAATAGCCACTAGAATTCTGGCGGCAGGTGTTTTAAAACCTCAAGAAGCCTTTACTTTTTATAAGAATATCGATTTTGTAGATGCAATCTGCATGGGTGTTGCCAGTAAAGATGAGGCTATTGAGGATTTTTCACTATTGAAGGAATATTAAAGTTTTACAACTTCATATTCTTCAAATGGGATATGCCCATCAGCTTCGAGTGATAAATTCAAATCGATTAATCCATTAATCAAATCGGTTATATTTTTGTTGGATGGTTTTTTACCGGTTATTTGAAGGTATTGCCTTGGTGAAATTTCACAATATTCGCATTCAAAATTACAGCATCTGTCCTTTTCCTCACAGCCGTATCCTTCTTGAGCTTCGTCGGTTCCAATTACAATGTCATCCAAAATTCTTGAAACCCTTTCATCTGATGCAAACATAGCTATTTTTTGGGTTTTTCCACAAATTCCAATAGCTCTTTGTCCTTTAAAGTTGCAAACCCATTTAATAGGATAGTTTTCCATGCCTGTAATTTGTAAATTTTCCATATTACCACTCTAATTTTCTTTTCTTTCTCTAATCATTTTCAATAATTCTTTTGAATTTTCAAATTCTTTCAATTCCCAGGATTTAATGACTGGAATTGTGCCAATTGATTCTTTAATTTTATCATTATTGATTATAAAAACAGGTTCTGATGTTGTAACCATTGACAAATCTTTCAATGGTATTGCCATTCTTTTTAAAGTTTTTTCCGTTCTGTTTTTTTCAACATTAGCCATCAGTGGGGAATGTTTGTCTGAACTTTTCATTTTCGCTACTGCATCAAATGGACTTTTGTTGGTTGATAAAACCCCATATCCCAGTTTTGATAAGTCATTAACATCATCGCTGTATTCAATGTTTTCCTGTTGAGGCTGTTTTAACAAATCAATGTCGAGGGTAACCTTTGTATTCAATATTTCCTCTAAAATCATTGCGGTTTCAGCATTTGCGCGGACAATTCCGTTTTCATATTTGTACATTGTAGCGCGGGACACATGCGCTAAACTGGCCAAATCCTTCAATGACATGGAATACTCTTCACGGTACTGTTTTATGACATTACCGTCAATTTTAACGAAGTATCCTCCACGGTCTGCTAGGATTTCAGGATATTCCTTGTATAGGATCATGTTTTTAAAAGTGTCAAGGCCAATTGTTGGAATGTCGTAACGCTCATAGATTACGCCTTCTTCAAGAGCCCCGTTTCTGGATCTTTCCCCTATAATGATTGGTGAAGCTAAAAAGATATTGGCCAATTGCTTCATTTCATGAGCATTGTGTTCATTGATACTATCAATATTCAAGAAAGTTTTTAGGAGTAAAATTAACAAGTTTTTCCTCGCTACTAAGTCAAATGAGCCTTGCTCGTAAATGTCTGAGGTCTTAAAACCTTGTGATTTTAGTAAATTTTCAATTTGCTGTAACAAGTTTCCTCGAGTTAACATAGTGAATCCTCTAATTAAACTATATATTGTTTTAACTCTAATATATTTTTGTTTAAAGGTGATTATAATTAATATTTTACATATTGGAATAGATGACACAGATTCTCCCGATGGGATGTGCACAACATATCTGGCAAGCCAGATTATCAATAAATTGGAAGATAACGGAATCGAATTATTGGATTATCCCAGGTTAATACGTTTAAATCCTTTTGCACGATTTAAAACTCGTGGAAATGGGGGAGTCAGCTTAAGGATTTTAAATGATGATAAGGCCGGCCGGGCCAAGGAAATTGTTCTAAAAGAAGTTGAAAAGCTATCCATGTTTGACTGTGACAACACCAATCCGGGCGTAATTTTTTACGATGGTGAAATTACAAAAGAAATGGAAGATTATGCATTCAGAGCAATTTATGAGTTCATCACTATCGATGAAGCTGAAGAATTTGGAAAATCTGTCGGATGTGAAATTCACAAATTCAAAAAGGGAAGGGGAATTATCGGATCCATTGCGGCCATTAGTTTGCCTTTAGATGATTTTACATTTGAACTGCTTGCTTACCGATCAAGTGAAAATTATGGAACAAAGCGCCAGATTGATTATGAGTCAGTTTATAGGATGGATAAGGAAACTTTCCCAGACACTTTTGAGAATATTGATTATTCAGAGGATTATATTGCAATTGAACCTAAAACACCATGTCCTGTATTATATGGCATCCGGTCAAATACTGTAGATGCCCTAAAAAAAGCAAAAGAAATAGTCAAGGTTTCAGAACCTATTGTGGACTGGTGCATTTTCAAGACAAACCAGCATACTGACATGCATATACAAAATGCAGAAAATATAGCTTCAATGAAGCAGTTTGGCTGTTATTGTGTTGTTGGTGAAGTTAAAAACAGGCCCACAGTTATTGATGGGGGTCACATGTTCTTCTATATTCAGGATGAATCAGGGGAGATTGAATGCGGGGCCTATGAGCCGACAAAGAATTTTAGAAAAATCGTTTCCCATTTGCGTCCGGGTGATGTCATCAAAGTTTATGGCGGAATTGGAGAGCAAAACACTTTCAATATTGAAAAGTTCCAGGTCATCAAATTAAATGACATTGAATATAAAAATCCAATTTGCGAATGCGGTAAGAGGATGACCTCAGCGGGTAAAAATAAGGGATTTAAATGCAAAAAATGTGGACGAAAAATTGAATCTGATAAAAAAGTTCCTATTTTGATAACTCGTTTTTTAAAAAATGCTCAGTTTTATGAAACACCAGTTTCTGCAAGGAGACATCTTTCAAAACCGCTTTGTAGAATGTTATAATTTAAATTAGTTATATTTTACTTTTTATTTTTAAAATAATTAATTTTTAATTTTTTTTAATAATTCTCTTTTTAGGAAAAAACTTCAAATTTATCATGATTTAACTTCTATTTTTTGGAACTTTTGAGAACTAAATCATACTAACTTAAATACGATGACTTTGAGAGTATAATTTAATTGACATGTTTTTTTATGTCGGGTGGGAGAGGGTATTATTTCAGAAAAAGATTATGAAACGACAGAAATTCAACATATTTACCGTGAAAAGACGGACAAACGTATTCTAAAGAAGAATCCTTGGAAGGATTACGGTCTTCATTTAACTGTTCTTGTACTGGTTATAATTGCAGAAATCATAGGACCTATTGAAATTCCACTTTCAAAAGGAGTTACTGTCTCCATAATGCCATTACTTTATACGATGGTTTTAGGTTTGATTTTTTATTTGGCAAAACCCATCAAATGGATTCAAAGAAAACAGTCTAGAGTTGCCGAGGGAGCAATGATGCTTTTCATAGGTGTTTTAATTGCCAAATTAGCAGTTTCCAGTGGACAATCTATTCATTTGATCTTTGAAATGGGTCCGGCATTGATGCTTCAGGAATTGGGGCATTTGGCTACAATCTTAATTGCGCTTCCGGCTGCATTACTTTTAGGTTTTAAACGTGAAGCAATTGGTATGACAAATTCTATTGGTAGGGAACCTGAAGTTGCAGTTGTTGTAGATAAGTATGGTTTTAATTCTCCGGAATCGAGGGGAATATTTGCACTTTTTATTGTGGGAACAATTATTGGGACTGTATTCATCAGTTTTTTAACCAGTATTTCCGTTTCTATTTTACCATTGCACCCATTTGCATTTGCGATGGCAAGTGGTGTTGGTAGTGCAAGTATGAATGCAGCTTCTCTGGCTCCTACTCTTGCAGCATTTCCTGCTTTAGAAACCCAGATTGAGGCATTTGCGGGATTCAGTAATTTGCTTTCATTTTCTGTTGGTATTTATATTGTGATTTTTATTGCATTGCCATTAACGGAAAAATTATACTCTCTTTTAGAACCTAAGATTGGAAGAAAATCCTTTGTTGATGAGGAGGATGATTAGATGGTTGAAATTATCGACGGATCTGAAAATGTTTCAGTTCAGGGGATTCTTAATTGGATTTTGCTTTTAGCCATTTTTTCAATTATTACTGTTATAGGCAATTCAATTGGTTTTAATCATCCAATTGGTGATTCCTTAGTCGGAATGACAATTTTATCATTAATTACATTAGCCGGCGTTTGGATGGAAAGATATTTGCCCTTTGATATTTCATCCATAATTTATATCAGTGTGATGGGTATTGTATTGGCGTTTCCGGGTATGCCTACATCTGATTTTTTACTTTATTATGTCTCTAAAGTGGAATTGTTGTCTATAGTTACCGTATTTCTAGCTTATGTAGGTATTGGTATGGGTAAAAGTTGGAATGAATTTAAGGCTTTGGGTGGAAAGGCAGTTATCATTACAATTCTTGTTATTGCTTCCACTTATTTGGGTTCCGCTATTGTTGCCCATTGTGTTTTGGTTTTGACTGGTGTTCCAGTATAACATTTTTTCTTATTTTGAGAAAATTACTTGTATTTTTTATTCTCATTTAAGGAATTTTTTTAAATTAAATGTTATTAATTTATATAATATGTCTTGAGAAAATATTAAATATAATATATTTTCTATTGTATTTTCTAAAAAGATTTAGGGGCTTGTTATTATTCCGGATAAGGACAAAGAGGGACATGTGGAACATATTTATCGTGAAAAAACTGATAAACGTATTTTAAAGAGAAATCCTTGGAGAGATTACAGATTACATGGTACTGTCCTTATTTTAGTTATTATTGCGGAATTAATTGGTACCATTAAAATCCCCCTCACTCACGATGTTGCCATTACCATAATGCCATTGATTTATACAATTATTTTGGGTTTGGTTTTTTACCTGGCAAAACCTATCAAATGGATTAAAAGAAAACAAGCCCGTATTGCTGAAGGAGCCATGATGCTTTTTATTGGTGTTTTAATAGCAAAATTGGCTGTTTCCAGTGGTCAGTCAATAAGTTTAATATTTGATATGGGTCCTGCATTGATATTGCAGGAAATAGGGCACTTAGCAACTATCTTGGTGCTCCCTATAGCATTGCTTTTAGGTTTTAAACGTGAAGCAATAGGTATGACAAATTCAATTGGTCGTGAACCGAATGTTGCTGTTGTTGTTGATAAATTCGGTTTTAATTCTCCCGAATCAAGAGGAGTATTTGCCATATTTATCATAGGTACTGTTATTGGTACAATTTTCATCAGTTTCCTTGTTACATTATCATTATCATTCCTGCCACTCCATCCGTTTGCATTCGCAATGGCAAGTGGTGTGGGAAGTGCAAGTATGAATGCGGCAGCTATTGGACCAACTCTTGCAGCATTTCCGGGATTGGAAACCCAAATTGAAGCGTTTGCAGGATTCAGTAATCTACTGTCATTCTGTGTAGGAATATATATTGTAATTTTCCTTGCAATGCCTTTAACCGAAAAATTATATGATATTTTGGAACCTAAAATTGGAAAAGATCCAATTAACCCTAAAAAGGAGGATGACTAAATGCCTGATTTGTCTGAAGGATCTGAAAATGTTTCTGTCCACGGCATTTTCAATTGGATTTTATTGCTGATTATCTTTTCAGTCATAACCGTTGTAGGTAACTATTTAGGTTATCATCATCCTATGGAGGGGTCATTGGTGGGTATGGCAATCCTATCTGTTGTAACCCTGATTGGTGTTTGGCTGGAGAGAAATTTGCCGTTTGATGTTTCATCCATCCTTTATATAAGTATAATTGGTATTATAATAGCGTTTCCGGGCATGCCTACATCCGATTTTGTCTTATATTATGTATCTCAGGTCGAGCTTTTATCAATCGTAACAGTATTTCTAGCATACGTGGGTATTGGAATGGGTAAAAGTTGGGATGAATTCAAGGCTTTAGGTTGGAGAGCAATTGTCATAACTGTTTTAGTTATTGCAGCTACATATTATGGTGCAGCTATTGTCGCACATATTGTACTTGTTTTAACCGGTGTTCCTGCAGCTTAACATTTGTTTCAATCAATAACTTAACTCTTTAATACTACCTTTTACATATAGTTAAAATAGGTGTTTCATGTTTTTACAGAATATTTCTAAATTTATCTCAAACTATCGCTATGAACAGGCAACAGTAGAATCAGTCAGTACGGTTAAAGCTGCTTTTTTAGACTTTTTAGGAGTGACTTATCGTGGAATGGGCGAAGAAGCTCCTCAAATTGCATTAAACACTATTGATGAAATATTTTCCGGAAAATTCGATTCAAATTTAAAGGCATCAATAATTGGAACTAATGTAAAAACAGATATTTTAAGCGCCGCTTTTGCCAATGGCATTGCCGCTCATGTATTGGAATTGGATGACGGTCACAGAGGCGCCCAATTGCATTTGGGTTCAGTAATTTTCCCCACTGCTTTAGCGATTTCTGAAGCTTATGATTTAAGCGGAAAGGAATTTTTAGAGGGTGTCATTGTAGGTTATGAAGTGGGCATATTGCTCGGCAAAATCGTAAATCCCGAGCATAGAAATAATGGATTCCACACAACAGGCACTATTGGAACATTCATTGCAGGTGCAGTGGCTTCTAAATTACTAAAGCTTGATGATGAACAAACATTAAACGCATTAGGATTATGCGGAACCCAGGCGGCAGGTCTTTTGGAGTCAGACCATGGAGGGTCCATGGGCAAGGTTTTACATGTTGGAAAAGCCGCTTATAATGGAATTTTGTCTGCATTTTTAGCCAGAAACGGTTTTACAGGCAGCGGAACTATTTTTGAAGGCGATGAAGGTTTTATTAAAACAATGGTCATTGATAATACTGATTATAATATGGATGACTTTTCGTTTGAAACAGTCCTGAAAAACATTGGAAAAGTGAGGGTTCGAGATATCTACTTTAAAAAGTATCCATTTTGCAGACACCTGCATTCATCAATTGACACTGCATTAAAGCTGAAAGCAAGTATTGGGGATGAATATGATCATATTAAAAATGTAGCTATTAAAACATACGCCGTTGCAGCTGAACACAATAATTTCCATCCTAAAAACCTTGAAGAGTTAAAGCAAAGCCTTCCATATGCTGTTGCAATATCATTGGTTGTCGGTGAGGTCAGTGTAGATTCAATAGACCAATTGATTGAATATGGTCTTTTGGATAATTATTCCACAGTTGATAAAGTGAACAGCATTAAAAATCTTGTAAATGGAATGATTATCATTTCAGATGACAAATTAAATGAATTATATCCCGCTAAACGGCCATCAAACGTGATTATTAAATTAGATGAAAACTTTAGAAACGGCATTTTCCAAAACATCACTTTCATTCCAAAAGGCGATTTTGAAAATCCGCTTCAGCTTAGGGAGCTGATTGATAAGTTCAAGGATTTGAACCCTAATTATAATGTTAAGAATCTCACGGTCATCGATTCTCTTGAAGATTATTCTATGAATTATGTTGTTCGAAAATTAAATGAGTAGATACTATGGATAAAACAAAAGAATTTCTGAAAAAGATAGGTATAAACGAAGTTTCAAAAGATTTTGTGTCTGAAAAAAGATTTAAAGATGGAGGCCAGTACCGTTTTGAAGTTCCGGGCATACAAAGCCCTAAAACCATGGCGGCACTTTTAAAGGAATCCATAAAGCAAAATATCTTCATCCATAGGGTAACTCAAACAAAAGGAATAATGCTTTTGACGGATGATGAAATCCGGGAAATGGTTAATTTGGCCATCAATTATGGATGCGAATTATTTTTGGCAGTTGGTCCGAGAGCAACATATGATACTTCAGCAACAGTTCAAACCAAAGAAGGGGCGAGAATAGGATATCGCCTTAGAGGTTATGATAATCTCGTTTATGCAATTGAAGATGTCAAAAGGGCTTGCAGACTTGGAGTTCGCGGAATATTGATGTATGATGAAGGCCTTCTTTGGGTTTTGAATCAAATGAGAAAAGAAGGCGAAATACCTCAGAATGTCCATTTTAAGTTATCCGCACATGCAGGACATTCCAATCCGGGCGCTGCAAAATTGCTTGAGGCTCAAGGTCTTGATTCTCTAAATCCTGTTAGGGATTTGCAGATACCTATGATTGCAGCCATTAGGGATGCATGCGGCATGTCTATTGATTTGCATACTGAAAATCCAAAATCCACCGGGGGCTTTATAAGACATTATGAGGTTCCGGAATTTATCAGGGTTGCATCTCCAGTTTATTTGAAGACAGGAGGATCCGTTGCAGCTAATCATAATTGGGACACCACAGAAAAAGAAGCGATAGCTCGTATAAAACAGGTTTTGTTAGTTAAAAGAGTTATTGATGAATATTGTCCTGATGCAATCGCTTCTCCAAAAAAATCAGATGATTTATCAATTCCCGAGTGATTTTTATGGATATTTTAGAGGACATTTCAAAAAGCATTATCAAGGCATCCACCACTCTTTCTTGCGATAAATATAACTCATTAAAAAAAGCCATAGATATGGAAGATAATGAAAATGCAAAATGGGCACTCACACAAATTTTGGAAAATTATAAGGTTGCCGAAAAGACCAAATTCCCATTATGCGATGATACTGGAATTGCTCATGTAATTATCGAAATTGGAAGTGAAAGGGAAATTTCAGGTGAGCTTTTAAATCAGATTCATGAAGGCATTGCCTTAGGTTTAAACAATCTTCCTGCAAGACCTATGGCAGTTAAAGGAAATGAAATTGAAAGGATTGAACAAAGCCAAGGACTATATGATGAGCCTGGAATGCTTCGCCCAGCATCTATTCTAATCGACAGTGCAAATGACGAATCCACTTACATGCGGGATATATCTCCAGATACATTGAATATTCATTTCCTGCTTGAAGGGGGAGGTCCTGAAATAAGGGCTAAAACATTCAGGGTGTATCATAAAAGGTCATTCGAGAATGTCATTGACACTGCCTGCGGATGGTTAGAGGAGTCTTTAGGAATGCTTGGCTGCACTCCGTCAATCCCGGCAATTGGAATTGGAAGAACACATTTTGAAGCGACATCCCTTCTTTTAAAGTCAATTGCCTATGGCAGTTTGGACAATCAAAGCGAACATGAAAAGTACATTACTGATAGATTAAATCAGAGTGGCATCGGACCGTTGGGATTGGGCGGCAAAACAACTGTTTTGGGAACCTACTTGAATATTGGAAATCAGAGGGCAAGCGGTGTCAGAATTGTTTCGGTAAGGCCATCTTGTTTTGTCGAGCCGAGAGTTGCAATGTTGAAATTGTAAATCTTTATATATCAATTTAATATTATTTTAATTAACTAAACTAAAAGGTATGAAAAATGCAAGAAAATAATTTTAAAGTTAATCAGCATTATTTAAAAACAGCCATATCCCGTGTCGAAACCGATAAAATCATAACCAGGGGTTATAATCAAAGGGATTTAATTGAAAAAATAAGATACAGCGATATGGTCTTTTTGCTTTTAAAAGGAAGATTGCCTTCCCTTAAAGAGGGCAAAATATTTAATCATGTGCTTGTTTCATTTTGCGATCATGGTGTAACCCCGCCAAGCACACAGACCGCACGTCTTGTCACATCTTCAGGCTCTCCGATGAATTCTGCAGTTGCAGGAGCATTACTGTCTTTTGGCCATAAGCACGCAGGAGCCATTGAAAAAACAATGGAGTTATATCAATCAAAAATCTCTTCATTATACATTACTGAAGACTCAGACATTGACAATAAGCAGATTGCAAGCTTGGCTATTGACATATACAATGAATACGTTGTGGGAAATAAGAAAATTCCTGGCTTTGGCCACAGGTATCATAACGTCGATCCCCGTGCAGATAAATTGATGGAATTAGCTATTAAGGAAGGGTTCGTCGGACCTCACGTCAAATTGGCCTTGGCGGTTGAAGATTTGATATGTGAAAAGAAAAAAATCAGGCTCAATGTTGATGGTGCAAATGCGGCAATTCTCTCAGATTTAGGCTTTAGCCCAGATTTGGGATTCGGAGTTTTCATAATTGGTAGAATTCCGGGCATAATTGCACATATCCATGAAGAGAAAATGGATGAGGAAGAATTTAGAAAATTCTGTGATTTGGATAGTATCATATACGAAAGTAGGAGATAATATGGAATTTATAGATGTCATAACTGAAAGGTACAGTGTTAGAGGTTATTTGGATAAGGAAGTTGAGAAAGAAAAACTTGATTATGTACTAAAGGCGGCCACATTGGCTCCGACTGGTGTAAATTACCAGCCGTTTAAGGTTTATGTAATCGACACTAAAAAGCATAAGGATGAATTGTCTGAAATATATGGTGCTAAGTGGTTTGTTGAAGCGCCTTATGTATTATGTGTTGTAGCGCTAAGGGATAAGGCATGGACAAGGCCATGGGACGGTAAAAACATTGCAGATATTGATGCAACAATCGTAATGGATCATATTATTTTGGCAGCTACCGATGTTGGTCTTGGGACATGTTACATAGGAGCATTCAAGAAAAATAAAGCTCAACAATTCTTAAACTTGGATGAAAATGAAGAAGCGATTTTATTTACTCCATTAGGTTATGGAAATGCCGAACCTCGTGATACTCCAAGAAAAGAATTGGATGAATTTGTAGTTTACATAGATTAATATGAAACTTTACATACTTCCGGCAGACAGCTCAAAAGAGATGGATGATATCGCCAGTGAGCTGTCTTTAAAGAAATTCAAGCTCATTGACGAGGACGATAAGTTCAAATTGATGAGAAAAAGAAGATACGGCAATATTTTAATTCAGGTAGTTTCACTATTGTTGGCCTTACAGGTCAGTTGGTTATTTTTAATCATTAATGTGGGTTATTTTGCCTATTCCTACCTTTGGGCTTCTCCACATGTATTAATAACAACTGAAAAGGTTGACGATGAGGGAAATCCTTTAGAATTTAGTGACATGGATGAAGTTTTAAACAAGGCGAATGCTATTCTATAATTTCATCAACACTATATTCTTCTATTTTTCTAATGACTAACGGGTTTTTAGCATAGATATATTCGGATTCTTCACCTATTTTTGCATCAATGAATACTTTATCCACGTTAGGCTCTGTAAATAGGGATATGACATCACCTATAAATGAATCGTAATCCCTTTGTATGTTTTCATCACTAAAACCCAAGCGAGGTAGCTCATGTGTCCAGATGTCCCCACCTGGAGAGAATTTTTTATCAACAATTTTGCCGTCATTGATTTCACTATCTAAGGTAAGTGAAAAATTTTCATTTAAGATTATCCAAACAGCTCTTTCCATGTATAGTGATTTGTATAAAATGATATAAATATTATGAAATAAATACTAGAATTAGTGTTATTATGGCAAATATTAAAATGTTTAAATTATTAGGTGTGGCATTGGCTTTAATGTTGATAGTTTGGGCATTAACACCAATTTTCAGACATCAAGCTTTGACAAATGATGTTATTGCTACCTCAATCATATTAATTTTAATTGCTGTAGCTTATCTGATAATCTTGTATAATCCTAGTTGGACCAAGGCGGTTTTCTTTTTTGAAGGAATAGTTATTGGTGTTGCAGGGTATATGTTATTGGATTATCCTTACAATTTAGAGTTGGCTATTGTGGGTCTTATCATTATTGCAATAGCAATCCTTGCTTATATGCAGAAACTACCGCCTAATATTTTGAAATGGTTTTATAGGTAATCTATTTTTCTTTTATTCTTTTTTTTATTTATTTTTTTAATCTAAATTTAATCTTTTAATTACTTTTTTTTATTCAAATTTAAATTTCAGCTATTTTTACCAATATTAAATAGTAAAAGATATATATATTACACAACAAAAATAAGTACACCATGGTGATTAATTATGGCAGAGATATCAGACGCAATC